>JAZMZS010000215.1:0-16330 GCA_045586105.1 Eubacteriales bacterium
GTGAAATACGCCTGCGGCGTGTGAAATTCGCCTCGACGGCGAGTGGGTGGATTTAATTTCACTTGATGCGATAGCATCAAATTTCACAATTTACGGAGTAAATTATTTCACCGTGAGCGTAAGCGAACGATTTCACTAAAATCGAACGGTTATGTGAGGGTTCATATTCATACGAAAAATTGCGAAAAATATCTTTTTTGTAGCCCATAGACAAACGGAAAATCACCATGTTCTGCATGGTGATTTTTTGTTTAAAAAGGATAATATTATATACAAGACAGATAATATAAAACGGTAACAATTAAATAATTATTTTTCAAAAATTTCCTCTTGACATAATGAAAATCGTATAATATAATAGATACGTAAATTTAGGCAATGACGGAAAGAGTAATATATCTGATCGTTTTATAGAGAGCTGCTGTCGGTGGAAATGCGGTAAATACGATATACGAAAAACACTCCCGAGCCTGCGGAAGAAAGCCACTTATTATTTATGGTGATTAGAACCGCACGTTCCATCACGTTACGATGACAGATGAGTGGACCAAAAGGTCAATTTGGGTGGTATCGCGGAAGAATCAGTCTTTCGTCCCATGTGCGGGACGAAAGACTTTTTGTTTTTCGCTCCTTTTAATTGATTATTATAATGTTCATCTAAAACATTCGGAGGATAAAATAATGTTAAGAACACACACTTGTAACGAGCTCAACATCGAGCATATCGGTGCACGCGTTACCCTGACCGGTTGGGTAGAGACCGTTCGCGACCATGGCGGCGTGCTTTTCGTTGACCTACGCGACCACTACGGTGTCACGCAGATAGTTTTTTCTGACGACTCTATGCTTGCAGGAATCAGTAAGGAAACGGTAGTGCTTATTGAAGGAAACGTAACCAAGAGAGACGAGGATACCGTAAATCCCAAGCTCGCAACAGGTCTCATCGAGGTCAGAGCAGAAAAAATCGAGGTTCTCGGCCCCTGCAAGCTGGGGCTTCCCTTCGAGATCGACTCTTCGATGGAAACACGTGAGGACGTAAGACTTAAATACAGATATCTTGACCTCAGGAATCGCAAGATACACGACAATATCGTTCTTCGCTCAAAGATACTCAGCTATCTCCGCTCACAAATGGAGGATCTCGGATTTCTTGAGATCCAGACCCCTATTCTAACCGCTTCTTCTCCCGAGGGCGCTCGCGACTATCTCGTTCCGAGCCGTAAGCATAAGGGAAAGTTCTACGCTCTTCCCCAGGCGCCTCAACAGTTCAAGCAGCTTCTTATGGCATCGGGATTTGACCGTTACTTCCAGATAGCACCTTGCTTCCGTGACGAGGATGCACGCCAGGACAGATCCCCCGGAGAATTCTACCAGCTCGATTTTGAGATGTCATTCGCAACTCAGGAGGACGTTTTTGAGGTTGCGGAGACCGTAGTATATAACACCTTCTGCAAGTTCTCTGACAAGAAGGTATCCAAGCCTCCCTTCCGCCGCATTACCTTTGCTGATGCAATGCTTAAGTACGGCTCAGACAAGCCCGACCTCAGAAACCCCCTCATTATTCAGGACCTCACGGACTTCTTTGCAAAGCATGAATTTCTTAATATCAACGGCAGAACCGTTCCCTTCAAGAACAAGCTCGTTCGCGGTCTTGTAGCAAACTACCTCGTAAAGAAGGACGGTGACGGCGACGGAAAGAAGGCGTTTGAAAAGGCTATCGACGCTTATTCGAGAAGCATCGGTATGAAGTTCGGTATCGGCTATATCACCCTTGAGGACGGAGAGTACAAGGGTCCTATCGCTAAATTCCTTACCGAGGAACAAAAGGCTGAGCTTACCTCTCTCGTAGGTATCAAGGAAGGCGAAACGCTCTTCTTTATATCCGACTCTGCATCTGTTATCAACAAGCTCTCGGGTGAAATGAGAACCTGGATAGCAAACGAGCTCGGACTTATCAAGGATGACAGCTTCGAATTCTGCTTCATCGTTGACTTCCCGATGTACGAAAAGAACGAAGAGACGGGAAAGATCGACTTTACTCACAATCCCTTCTCAATGCCTCAAGGAGGAATGGACGCGCTTCTTAACAAGGATCCGCTTGAAATCTTCGCTTATCAGTACGATATAGTATGTAACGGCGTTGAGCTTTCCTCGGGTGCAGTACGTAACCACAATCCCGAGATCATGAAGAAGGCGTTTGAGATCGCAGGCTATGGCGAGGAGGATGTCAGGGCTAAATTCGGAGCGCTTTATACCGCATTCTCCTTCGGTGCACCTCCTCACGCAGGAATGGCACCCGGAGTTGACAGAATGATAATGCTCATCGCAGGAGAAGAGACCATTCGTGACGTTATTGCATTCCCGCTCAACGGTAATGCGCAGGATCTCATGATGGGCGCTCCCGGCGAGGTCACCGAGCAGCAGCTACGCGAGGTTCACATCAAGGTCAGAGACTGATCGATAATCCTACAAGCGGATCGAAGCTCTGCTTGTTTCCAAAACTTAAATTGAGCGAAAAAGGAGCAATACCAAAAATGGACAAAAACACACTCAGATTGCTTGAGATGCTCAACCAAATCAAGCTGACAGACGATGAAAAAGACAACGTCATCGGATTCTTCACCGATAGAGATGCGGAGTTTGAAGCACTCTCGGAGATAGATACCGATAACGTAGAGAGAATGGTGCACGTCATGCCTGTTATGACGGTAGTACGCGACGATGTTGTGATCAAAAATTTCTCAAGAGATGACCTTCAAGCAGGAGCGCCCGAAACTGATGAGTATTACTGGTGCGTTCCTAAGGTAATGGAATAATACGGAGGGATAACGAATGACAACGTCAAAAAGAATAATTTGTGATGATATGATCCTCACCAAGGATATCCCCACAACTGCAGGCTCAAGGATGCTCGAAGGCTACGTCAGTCTTTTTGAAGCCGAAGCACTTACGAGAGCCAAGTCAGCCGGATATTCTCTGAAATACAAAAAATCCGTTGGTGAGTTTGCTTTTGATACTATAGGCGAGTCTTCATATAACGGTGATTACTATATTAACGAAAAGCCCGTTCTCGGCGCCGCTCAGGGCATCCTTCTTGATGATGCGGATGCAGCGATTTGTCTTGACGTAAACGGCTCGGTACGACGCGGTGCTGCGCAAGCAGGTCTTGTTTCGATCAAGCCCACTTACGGAACCGTATCCAGGTTTGGCACTATACCCGTAGCCTGCTCTGGTGAATGCGTGAGCGTAATCGGCAAAAACGCTGACGAAGCGTACGATCTTTTGTGCGCCGTTTCGGGTCACGATGACAAGGACGGAACCAGTCTTCCCGAGGATAAGTGTGAGCTTATAAAGGATACATCAGCATCTCCGCGAAAGATTGCACTGCTCCGCTCCATGCTTGACGGTATAGACAGCGAAGTCAAGGAAAAGATCGATAATTTCGTAAAAGCAATGAACGAAAACGGTGTTAGCATCGACGAGATAGACGACACTGTTATTGCAAGATCGAACGTCGCTTGGAACGTGCTTATGTGCGCTGAGCTTTGCAACAACGTATCAAAATACGACGGAGTTAAGTACGGCTACCGTGCCGAGAATTTCTCCGGTATCGACGAGCTCTACACCAACAGCCGTACAGAGGCCTTCGGTGAGCTTCTTAAGACCGCTATCCTCTACGGCTCTGAGGCACTTTCAACCGAGAATTATATGAAGGTCTACGATAAATCGCTTAGGGTCCGCAGAGTTATCGTTGAAGCATTCAAGAGCATATTTAAAGACTATGATGCGATCCTTATGCCCGCTTGCTCTTCAATGTCTTATCCCGCAGACCTGATGACAAGAAACAAGTATTTCTGCTTTAAAGAAAACTTCTACACAGCGCCTGCATCTATTACAGGGTTGCCTGCGGCAGTAGTAGGCGGAGTTCAGATCATTGGAGACGCATTCTCCGAGGGATTGCTTATAAACATTACAAGAATTTATGAAAAGGAGGGCAAATAAGTATGAATTACGAAACCGTGATCGGTCTTGAGGTTCACGTCGAACTTGCGACCAATTCCAAAATATTCTGCTCATGCTCTGCCCATTCCTTTGGAGCGGATCCTAACGACCACGTATGCCCCGCATGTTGCGGAATGCCCGGAATGCTTCCCGTGGTCAATAAAAGAGTAGTCGATTACGGAATGAAGGCAGGCCTTATGCTAAACTGCGACATTAACCGTGTAACGACGTTTGATAAAAAAAGCTACTACTATCCCGATCTTCCCGCCGCTTACCAGACAACTCAGTGGTTCTCACCCGTTGCGGTAAACGGAAGAGTAGATATAGAAACCTCAAAAGGTAAAAAGAGCATCCGTATAAAGCAGATACACATGGAAGAGGATGCAGGAAAGCTCGTACACGATATCCGTGAGGATACTACTCACATTGACTTTAACAGAACGAGCGTACCCCTGATCGAAATCGTAAGCCAGCCCGATCTTTCGAGTGCCGAAGAGGTAGAAGCTTATCTCGAGAGACTTAAGACCCTGCTTCGCTACGCAAAGGTAGCAGAATGTGAAATGGCTCACGGTACTATGAGATGCGACGTCAACCTTTCTGTCAAGCCCGAGGGCAGTGAGGTGCTCGGCGTTCGTACGGAAATGAAGAACATGAACTCCATTGAGGCCATCAAGCGTGCGATCGAATACGAGACTGCACGTCACATTGATGCGATAGAAAACGGTACCGAGGTCCTTGTACAGGAAACGCGACGCTGGGATGACATCAAGGGCAAAAGCTACGCTATGAGAACGAAGGAAACCGCAGGCGACTACCGTTACTTCCCTGATCCTAACGTAATGCCTGTTGTTATCGACGACGAGTGGTATAATAACATTGCCGCTTCCCTGCCTGAATTCCCTGAAGTCAAGCGTGCACGCTATATGGAGGAGTTTGGCCTCTCCGAGTATGATGCAGAACAGCTTGCAAAAAGTATCGTTCTTTGTGAGTGCTTTGAAGAAGCAGTCAAGGTGTGCGGAAGTGCTAAGGATGCCGTCAACTGGATCCTCACCGACGTTATAGGCACTCTCAAGGCGAAGAAGATGACGACAGAGATGCTCGATATAGATTCCGGCGCTTTCGGTCAGCTTATCCTTCTCGTTATCGACGGTAAGGTCGGTAGAGCAAACGCAAAAAAGATACTCGCAGATATGTTTGACGACAAGAGCATCCTCCCCGAGGAATATGCAAAGGAAAAAGGCTTTATCGTTTCTAACGACACTTCTCTTATTGAAAAGGTAGTTGCTGACGTTATCGCACAGGATCCAAAATCTGTAGCCGATTACAAGGGCGGAAAAGAAAAGGCGCTGATGTCGCTCTTCGGAAAATGCATGAAAGAGCTCAGAGGAAACTGCGATCCTCAAACGCTTCGCTCTATTCTGATCGACACTATAAATAAATAGTCAAAAATCACGGATGATCTCTCATCCGTGATTTTTTTCTATCCCTCTTGACAAACAAATAAATAGTGTGCTACAATACATTTAGCATTTAGGTTAAATGTTAAATGGAGGGAAAATAATGGGGTTACAAAATACAATGCGCGCCCTTGCTGATCCTATCCGCCGCGATATCCTTAATATGCTCAAGGCAGGAAGAATGTCGGCGGGAGATATCGTAAGCCGTTTTGAGGTTACGGGCGCGTCGATCTCAAGACATCTGTCGGTTTTAAAGGAAGCCGATCTAATAAGAGACAAGCGCGAAGGAAAATATATATATTACGAGTTGAACGCTTCGGTGCTTGAAGAAATATTACTTTGGATAAAAGAATTAAAAGGAGTAAACGATGAAGATAAGTAAGATCAGAATGCTTATATCAAGCATAATTATAGTAATTCCCGCAGTGATATGTGCTATATTTTCAAAAAGCATTAACGGGCAGATAGCTATTCACTGGGGTATCAACGGAGAGCCTGACGGATTTACGGATCCGGTAATATTTCTGATCCTATTTCCGCTGATCCTTCTTGCTTTGCAATGGATCTGCGTGTTTATAACCGTCAAAATGAACGAGAGAATTGAACAAAACAATAAGATCACCGCCATTATGTACTGGTTATTCCCGGCAACTTCAGTCTACGTTTCTATATGCGTGCTTTCTTATTCATTCGGCTATGAGCTCAACGTAATTTCTCTCAGCTCTGCCTTGTTCGGAGTATTATTCTTATTTATGGGTAACTATATGCCCAAATGCAGACAAAACAGCACGATGGGAATCAAGATAAGATGGACGCTTACAAATGAAGAAAACTGGAACGTCACTCACCGTTTTAGCGGAAAGGTATGGTGCGTCGGCGGAATAGTATTGCTTGCAGCTTCCCTTCTCCCCTTCAAGGCAACCGTGACCGTATTTTTCATTACCCTCATCCCTATGATTGTTCTTCCGTATTTACGTTCATTTCAAAACTACAAAAAACAGATCAAAGAGGGTCGTGCAACCAAGGAAGATTTTAAATATTCCAAAAGGGAGAAAAAGATAAGCATAATATCCGCAGCTTGCGTTTTGACCCTGCTTATAGTCGTAGCAATTATAATGTTTATAGGCGAGATAAGCGTCAGCACTAACGTATCGGGCATCACGATAGAATCGAGCTTTGGCAATGACGTTGAAATTAAATACGAGGACATAGACGAGCTATCTCTAACCGAAAACCTTAACGTAACACGCGTAGCAGGCTTCGGATCCGCAAGACTCTCATTAGGGCTATATAAAAGTGAGGAGCTCGGGAACGTTTCATGCTATTGCTATGTACAAAACAAAAGCGCCGTAATTATAAAAATGAAAAACGATGCCATTATCGTTGTAAATTGTCCGGATAAAGAAAAAACAGATGCCTTGTACGATCAGCTTTCCGAAGAATTCAGAAAGGCAGATAACTAATATGAAAGCAATTCAAACAAACAAGCTAACTAAATACTACGGAAATTCAAGAGGAATTATTGATGTCGATATTAACGTAGAGGTAGGCGATTTTTACGGCTTTATCGGTCCTAACGGCGCAGGCAAAAGCACGACGATCCGTACTCTGCTTGGACTTATATCACCGTCAGGAGGAACTGCAGAAATTCTCGGAGAAAATCTTACGCGGGATAACGACAAGCTTCTTTCCCGTATCGGATATCTACCCTCCGAAACGGTCTTTTACAACGGTATGCGTGTATACGAGCTGCTTAATCTTTCTTGTAAGCTCAGAGGAGTAAACTGCAAAGAAGAGCGGCAAATCTTATGTGAAAGGCTGGAACTTGACGTAAACAAAAGGATTGCAGAATTGTCATACGGTAACAGAAAAAAGGTTGGTATCGTCTGCGCTCTGCAACACAAGCCCGAGCTTTGTATACTCGACGAGCCGACGAGCAGTCTCGACCCTCTTATGCAAAGAGAGTTTTATTCAATTCTTAACGAACGAAACAACGACGGTACAACGATATTCCTGTCTTCTCACGTTCTCTCGGACATAGGCAAATACTGCAAAAGAGCCGCCGTTATCAAGGATGGCAGGATCCTTGTCGAGGATTCGGTAGAGAATTTGTCTTACACCGGAATTAAACGGGTAAGGATCAAGGGAGCCCCTGAGATTTTAGAAAATGAATATATAAAAGGTGTAAATGCCGAAGACGAAATTACTGAGTTTTTCTTTAGCGGCAGCACAAAAGAGCTATTATCATATTTACAAGTACTAAGTCCTCGGGATTTTACCGTAACCGACCCCGACCTCGAGGAAGTATTCATTCACTATTATAAAAAGGAGGGGAGATAATTGACTTTACTTATCCATGAATTAAAGCAAAGCAGGGTTTCTCTTATTATCTGGACGGCAGCCGTTTCCTTCATGCTTTGCGTTTCTATAATGATATATCCCGAGATGTCAGGACAAATGGAAGAAATGAACCAAATGATGTCTGAAATGGGAGCCTTTTCATCGGCGTTTGGGATGGACCAACTGAATTTCGGTGAATTTTCCGGTTACTACGGTATTGAATGCGGAAATGTGTTGGGGTTAGGCGGAGCTATGTTTGCAGCTATAATAGCGATCTCCTCGCTCGCAAAGGAAGAAAAGGATAAAACTGCTGAATTTCTGTTTACTCACCCTATAAAAAGAAGCAAGATATTGATAAGCAAGCTCATTTCGGTTATTTTACAGATACTTTTTTTTAACACAGCCGTTAACGTGCTTGCAAACTTATGTTCTCTTGCGATCGGAGAAAGCGAAGAAATAGAAACAAGGCTTTTGATAGGATTTGCGTATCTGTTGATGCAGCTGCAAATTGCGTTTGTATGCTTTGGAATATCTGCTTTCATTAAAAACGGAGCCTATGGGATCGGTATCGGAAGTGCAATGTTATTCTATTTTATGAATATCATATCCAACCTGACTGACGATGCTGAAGTGATAAAATATTTCACACCCTTTGGATATACCGACAGCTCGTATATCGTAAACGAAAAAGCAATTCAGAGCAACTATCTGCTGACAGGAGCGTTGTTCGCAATATTCGGCGTTATGACAGCGTACATAAAATACACGAGAAAAGATATAAAGTAATAATTATCAGCACTAAAAATCAAAGCACCCCAAAAAGCCAATTGCTTTCGGGGTGCTTTTTGTATTCAGTCGATCATTTTAAAATGACATCAAACCATGTATCGGTATTATTCTTATCAACTCCGGTAAAACCGTAAGAAACAGTACTCTGTCCGTCAGAATCGGACAGCTCTGCATAAACCTTGATACTGTCAATTTGGGATGTATCAGCGTCAATGGTATAGATTCCGATCAAACCATTCAAGCTCGAGTCTTTTGCATTGTTATCGATCTTGACCATAGATCCCACGGCCGTCTCCTGGCCGTTCAGCGTGAAGTGGATCCCCGAAAAGTCTCTGTTAATAACATAATTATTATTACCAAAGCTAATACAGATACTCTCCGCACTGTCATTATTCAAGGATCTGTCGAGACGGTCACATCTGATATATATGTGTTCTGCATCGTAAGCAAAGCCAAGAGTCAGCTGAGCATCTGAAAGAGCACCGAGAAAGAGTGCTTCGGTGTTGTCCTTCCAAGCTTCGTCACTGTAAACAACGGAATCTCCAAGCGAGGGCGCGTACAGGGTGTGATTGAGATAATAACGGCAAAGCATCATATCATTGTCACTTGTCCAGGGTCGGGTCGTGCGATCCTCCCATACCTTAGGCATTGCGGCAAGGACGCGGTGTGAAGAATCTATACAAAGACATCCCCAGTAACCGGGGTTTCCGTCAAAAGCGACGATATCACGCTCAGCTGTCAGGTTTTTGCCGTTTTCGTCGCCAAGTCTGAGATGAAACTGATCGGCAGTATTATACGAAAGAAGTGTTTCGCCCGAATCAAACTGTACAATGTAAGGTCCGGCGCCAAAATCAAACGCGGTAGACTTATCCTCAGGACCGTCCTCGTCTATATCCAAGGGTCTTGCCCAATTATCGTGAGAATAGCTCATAGTAAGCATGAATCTGCCGCGAGCCATATCCGACTCAGTAGCAAGAGCTATATCGCCGTTATGTAGCTCGACCGCAACGGGCATTTGATTAGTAAAGCATTTTGTACCGTTCTCAAGAGTCTCAACATAGCTCTGCGTTACTCGGTGAGCGGCATATGGCGGTTCCTTTACATCGGGAGTCCAAGTCTCACCGCCGTCAAATGAACGGATAATCGCACTTCCGCTCGATGTATGGATCTTTGCATCAGTCTTTACCTTCGGATCATAGTAAAACTTGGGCGCAGTATGAGAGAAATATAACTGAAGCTCGCCGCTCTTTAAAAGCAGTGGCGCTGATTCCCAGTTTCTGCCGAGATAGATCTCTTTTCCCTCGCTCCAGCTCTCACCGTTATCGATAGAACGTTTCATTACGATACCGCCGTATTTAGCATCAAGATTGTATCCCGAACGATATCTATATGAGCAAAACGCAAGTATCTCTCCGTTAGGCATTACCTGTGCATCACAGTTACACCAATAAATAAAGTCTTCCGCACCGTCATCTCTCACGGTCTTATAGGACATGAATATCGGTCTTCTCGGTGTCCAATTCAAGCCGTCTGTGCTCTTTGTATAGAAACAGTTGCCGGATACTCTGCCGTCCTGATGAAACATTATGTAGTTTCCGTCGGCGAGGATCTTGATCCTCGGATAGTATACTCTTTTGGAGAATATATCACTACCCTCACCATCGATGATCTTAAATGACCGTCTGTCAGCCTCAAGGCGGGAGCTATGTGTTCTTTTTGAATGAGAATCAAGCTCATGAGTATACTTGTTCAAGCTTTCTATGTTTCTTACCTTCATAATACACCCCTACAAAGTATTCAGATATATCTATTTTAGCAGAAAGTATCCGAATATACAATACAATTGCGTAATATTTTAGTATTATTATCAAACTTTAGTTATATCAAGATGTAATCGCGAATAGACTGTATCAAAGCACAAATAAATAATCACAAGGATGGTATTATGAAAAGATCGTACAAACCCGAGGGCTTTATTTACAACGGAACAAGTATAACGCGAAACTCTGCAAACCATTCTCTGTCCTTTATAGGCGATGGGAAGATCTATGAAGGCATGACGGTTAAATGCGATTCCTCGCTTAATTTATGGGTCGATTTCGGAGGGATCAAATGCATGATGCCGAGAGACGAGGTCTCCTATCTTTTCCCGGGAGAAAGGCTTAAGGACATTGCAATAATCAGCCGTGTCGGCAAGCCGGTTTGCTTCAAGATAACAGGAAAGAGCAAAACAGATGACGGGAAAGATATTCTAATCATCTCAAGAAAATCGGCGCAGGAGGAATGTCTGCACGAATACATAGACAACTTAATTCCGGGAGACGTAATAGATGCTAAGGTCACACATATGGAGCAATTCGGTGCATTCTGCGATATTGGATGTGGGATTATATCACTCATGACAGTTGATTCAATATCGATATCGAGGATCTCTCACCCTAAAGACAGATTTGAGGTAGGAGAAAACATAAGGGCTGTGGTGAAGAACAGATCCGAGGATGGAAGGATCTATATTACACACAAGGAGCTTCTCGGTACATGGGAGGAGAATGCAAAGCAATTTGCTCAAGGGCAGACTGTGGCAGGGATAGTAAGAAGCATAGAAAGCTATGGGATATTCATAGAGCTTTCTCCGAATCTTGCAGGACTGTCTGAGCTTCGTGATGATGTAAGCACATCTGACACCGTAGCTGTATATATAAAAAGCATGATTCCTGAAAGGATGAAGATCAAGCTTGTGATCGTTGATACAAAAGGAACGAGGGCTGCAAAAATGCCACTTACATACATCGGAGATCTTTTTAGGTGCGATCACATTAGCAGATGGCGCTACAGTCCCGAGTTTTCAAGCAGAGTGATAGAATCGGTATTCTGAGAGAAAGCACCGAGGCGTTTGATACACCTCGGTGCTTCAAGTTATCTATCTTTGATCCTACTGAGCAAAACATAAAGTATAATTAAAAGCAAAACCGTACCGCAGAGAATCGTATACATAAGAGGATGCCCGATCGAGACATCACCAAAATAAATATTGCAATCGGTAATGTCTGCAAGGATCTTTATCTCTGTATCTGACAGCCCGCATTGTTTGATCTCATCAAATACCGGAGTAAGATAATGATTTCGCAATAATGAAGTACCGTATGTTCCTGGCAAAAGTGCTATAAAATTTCTCAGTCCTTCTCCGAACTGAGAGATAGGCATATATGCACCGCTGATAAAACCGTAGCATGAGCTGATGATCGTACCAACAGCGGAGATCTGTCCCTGAGAAGATAAAAAGAGGTTTATCAAAGAAGATAATGCTGTACCAAACAAAACCAGAATAATAATATCAGACAGAATTAGGAATACGTCAATTATGCCGAGATACCAACCTACACTTATCAAATATATGCTTCCTGCCGCAAAAGCAACAAGAAGAATAAGAAGTGTTGAGAAAAAAGTGGATGCAAAATACGAGATGGACAGCGATGACTTCGGACAGGGGGTGACAGAAAAATCTTTTCTCTGTCCCTTGACCTTATCCTGCACCATTAACATATTTGAGCAAAAGGACACAGTAACGCAGGCAACGGCAAGAAGCGAAGAAACGAGCTGACCGCCGACAAGAGCATCGATAAGAGCCTCGGAAACAACGCCATCAGGTAAGCCCATCACATAGCTGTCTCTGTAGACTTCTCCGAGAAAGCTGATAAAGAGCACAAGCAGGATCATCGGAGTTATAAGTGACGTAAAGAATAGTCCCTTATCCTTGAAAAACAACTTGATATTTCGACGCGACAAGGATAATATCATCTTCATTTTTCCTCACCTCCCGACATTTTGCTGCCTGTTAATGCAAGAAAAACATCATCCATCTTCCCTTTTTCAACCTCATAATCCACAAACAGCTCCGGCTTTGAAATGATCAACCGTGTTGCATGGGTGGTATCGGGGATATACAATCTTACAGCATCAGAGCTTGCTTCATATCTGTAACCAAGATCCTTGATATCATCTTCCGATATACCATAAACAGTCAGTCTGTCTTCGGCGTAACGAGTTTTCAGCTCGTGCGGTGTTCCGCGTGCAATAATTCTTCCCTTGTCAATTATTACAACATGATCCGCTTCAGCCGCTTCTTCCATATAATGGGTAGTCAGAAATACAGTCATTTTCTTGTTTTTTATAAGATCGTTCAACACCATCCATATGTTTTTTCTGGTTTGAGGATCAAGTCCTGTAGTAGGTTCATCAAGGATCAGGAGCTTTGGGGAATGCAAAAGAGCACGGGCAATATCGATCCTTCTTCTCTGCCCTCCCGAGAGCTTGCCGACAGATCTTGACATCAATCCATCAAGTTCGAGCAATGAGCTTAGCTCCTTTATTCTATTATCCGCACACGAACCAAAAATTCCGTACAGTGCCGCACGGCTCATAAGATTATCCTTTACGGTGAGGTCCTTATCAAGAACCGAGTCCTGGAAGACCACACCGATGCTTCTTTTTACTTCTTCTGAAGACAAGCTTTCGTTTTCACTGAATATTATACTGCCGCTGTCCTGTTGCAGCACCCCGCAAAGGATATTTATCGTGGTACTCTTGCCCGCACCGTTTTCACCTAGAAACGCAAAAAGCTCTCCCTCGGCAACCGTAAAGCTTATTCCATCGACCGCTTTAGCCTTACCGTAGCTTTTTACAAGATCCTTTATCTCTATAATTCTTTTATCGCTCATACAACAAGTCCTCCATTCACCCCGATGACCTGACCGGTCACATAAGCCGAGTCATCACCTGCAAGGAACTTAATGACAGAAGCCGTCTCGAGGGTACTGCCAAGCCTCATAAACGGTATCTCATCAATCAAAGCTCTGATCTCTTCATGTGACAAATGCGCGTTCATCTCTGTATTTATTACTCCGGGCGCTACTGCATTAACTGTAATACCGGATGGCCCGAGTTCTTTCGCGAGTGCCTTTGTCATTCCGATCAAGCCTGCCTTGGCAGCTGAATAATGTACCTCGCACGAGGCTCCGACCTGTC
Source organism: Eubacteriales bacterium (assembly GCA_045586105.1). Taxonomy (GTDB): domain Bacteria; phylum Bacillota; class Clostridia; order Oscillospirales; family CAG-272; genus JAZMZS01. Next base: position 13,614 of record JAZMZS010000215.1, read on the forward strand.
CCCACATGGATGAAACGTTTATTATCCGACCTGATTTTTTTTGGATCATATCGGACAAAGCCTCTCTTGTAAAGAGAAACGGAGCGGTCAAGTTTACATTTATCATTCTTTTCCAGTCATCGGTACTGATATCCGAAAACAGTTTTACCTCGGATATTGCAGCGTTATTAATAAGAACGTCTATTCCTTTACCGTCAAAAAAATCTCTCGCAGATTTGACCGCGGAATTGATATCGGCTTCTATTTCCATATCGCATTTTATAGCAAAAGCGCCTGTCTCAACAGCAATTTCTCTCGCTTTCTGCTCAGATCTGTTATATGTAAAAGCAACCCTGAAGTCATTTTCAGTGAAAACACGGACGCACTCGGCTCCAATTCCTCTTGATCCACCGGTGATTAGTACATTTTTCATTGTAATTTGATCCTTTCTGTGATCAGCTTATATGTCTTGTCTTTAATCCAAGGAAAGCATCTGTCAGCATATCACTGACGGTCTCTTCATCAAGATCGAGATATGAGGTCGCGTACATTACTGCAATTCCATGAACAAAGGTCCACATCTCAAGATGGAGGAATCTTGCCTTCTCAAAGGGTATTCCAAGCTTATCTTCGAGATATCTGATAGAAATAATATCCTCGGTCGCTTCCTGCTCGGGCTTGCTTCTTCCCCGCATAAGCAGCATCTTGAACAGCTCCTTTTCTTCCTTTGCAAATCGTATATATGCCATTCCGCTGCTTTTATAAATAGGATACTTTCCGCTCGATATTTCACGAGTGATATAATACCTGTATAGATCATAGGCACGAGTAAGTATATCCGCTTTCAGTTCATCCATAGAAGGATAGTTTGAAAACAGAGGCTGCGTCGAGCATCCGAGTCGGGATGCAAGTGCTCGTGAATTTAAGGCTTGTGCACCTTCACAACGTACAAGCTCAACAGCCTCACTTAGAATACAATCTTTTGTTATCTTTACTTTTGGCGGCATAACACACCTCAATATCTTATGTTATATAACAATTGTTATTTTATCACATGAGATCCGATATGTCAATACTGTCTAATAAAAAATGCTCCTTAAGGGAGCATTTTTTATTCTGATCAGTCATCAAGTCTCGAGCTGACCGCTCTCTCTTCGTTTGGACGGAACAAAAGAGATATACACCAGATACCGCACAAAGCAACAAGTGTATAGACTATTCTTGCTCCTACAGATGCCTGACCTCCGAAGATCCACGCAACAAGATCAAACTTAAATAGCCCGATAGAACCCCAATTTAATGCTCCTACTATTGTAAGAGCCAATGCGAGTCTGTCAAATATCATCATGTGTAATTTCCTCCAGAAAAAATATGCTTTTTCAGCCATATATATTTTTTGATTTTACAAGGAAATTATACATATGTTTTTATCAATTGTTTAAATGAGCGGATAATTTATCCATGGCGCCCTTTTCGATCCTCGAGACGTACGAACGTGATATGTTCAACCTGCTCGCGACCTCTCTTTGTGTCAAAGGATCATTCCCGTCAAGACCGAAACGCATGACTACGATCTCTCTTTCCCTGCGGTTAAGAATACTTCCGATCAGCTCCTGTGCTCTTTTTATGTTTATCTTTTTGTCAATATCTTCGGCTATAGTGTCGTCAACGCTTATTATATCGATATATGTAAGAGGATTTCCATCCTTATCTATATCTATAGTTTCATTTATGGATACTTCGCTCTGGAGCTTTTTTTGCGAGCGGAAATACATCAGGATCTCATTTTGTATGCATTTAGCAGCATAAGTAGCAAAACGAGCTCCGCACTCGACCTTAAATGAATCGATCGCTTTTATCAATCCAATACTTCCAATTGAAATAAGATCCTCCTCGCTTGCATGTGACGAATAATATTTTCTTACAATGTGTGCAACAAGTCTCAGATTGTGTTCGATAAGCCTGCCTCTTGCTTCTCCATCCCCCTTGAGCATCTTTTTGAATTCCTCAGCCTCCTCTTTTTTTCCGAGAGGAGGAGGAAACTGTCTGCCGTTTGAAACACCGAGTAAAAGATATATATAGTTTAGTGCTATATATGCCGCATTGTTCATAAAAAACCTCCGCATAAACTGATACCAGTATATGCGGAGGAGGCTTGTTTGGTTGTATGTCCGAGATAATATCAGCCGAGCTTTATGAGAGGCCACTCGGATGCATCACTTATTGACATGTTTCCTATCGAATCACTCTCGAGCTTTCCGTCAGCGCTGTCGGTATTATACAAAACAGGACAGAATACAAGAGCATCAGAGCCAAAGACGGACTTCGGTATGCCGATCTCAATTACATACCCCTTATCCCTATCCTTGAATTCATCTGCAGTACCGTTGATAGCGACCGATGCCTGTATATTTTCTTTAGCTATCTTAATACCGCCCTTGTTGATACTGATCTTTCCGCCTACGGATACTCCGAAGTTACAGTATTTTCCTGTTGCGCTGTTACCGATAAGGAAATTGATCTTATCTTCCGAGGAAACAAAATAGTCAAGTACCTCAGCAGAAAAGTATACGTTATTATCGTCCTGCGAAACTCTTATAGATGCCTGAGCCTGAGACTCGCTTCCGACAAAAAATGCCTGATCGATCCCTTCCCAATCAGAAAGATCTCCGTCTGCGTTAACGCTTATCTTTTTTGCATCTATAGTATGGTCGAGAATAAACTTTCCAACATATATA
>JAZMZS010000216.1:0-14370 GCA_045586105.1 Eubacteriales bacterium
AGTGTTACAAGTGCTCTTATCTTGGGCGTGAGCTCGTTGATGAACCATGCAAGCAAGAGCGAAAGAAGGTATGATACAGGGCCTGTTATTGCGGCGAATATAAGTGTGTTCTTACACGCAGTAATAAATATATCGTCGTCAAGGAACAGTCTTGTATAGTTTGAAACTCCGATAAATTCAGGGAGCTCCAGAAGGTTAAATGAGGTAAAGCTGAGCAGCATCGACAGAATGACGGGAAATACCGTGAACACCGTGAAGATTATAAAGAAGGGGGCAACCATGTAATAGGCGACCTTATTCTTCTTCATCTCATTCCAGGTCCACTGCAGTTTTCCCATATCTTTTCTGTTAACGGGGCGCTTTACCGCCGTATTATCTGACATGAGTTTTTCTCCTTATCTGATTTATTTTGTACTGCCGTGTTTACTGCTCGGAATTGTTGGCTGCTTCTCTGTCCGCAAGCGTCTCGCCAAGCTCCAGAGTATCCATGCCGAACTCCTCGCGCTTTCTCGTAATTTCCTTGTTGATCGCGGTTATGTACGAGCGGAGCGATTCGACGGGATCCTGGTCCTCGTTGTACGCATCATAGAATGCGAAGTTGAGGTAACGCTCAAAGATATAGCTTCCGGGGTAGTTGGCAATTGCAGCCATGTTCTCGAACTGAGCATTGATGTTGTTGAACTCATCGGTATTCCAGGGCATCTCGGCAAGAGCCTTGATGTTTGCCGTAGGATGCTTTGCAGCATTACCTATGGTGGTGATAAGGTTGTTGGAATACTTAGCCTGAGCATCTGCTCCGCAGAACCACTTTATGAACTCCCATGCATCCTCTCTCTTCTCTTCTTCACAAGAGCTGAGCATTACAAGTCCGACGATACCGCATACAGCTTGGTTGGATATGCTGCCGTCCTTGTTCTGTACACCGGGAAGAACAGTGAAGTCCCACAGACCCTGGATCTCGGTAGCAAATACCGTAAGGGTATTGTACATAGCAGTGTAGGTACCGATAACGATAGGCATCTCACCCGTTCTGAAACGGTTGGAAGCATCGTAGGTTACAGGGAAGGAGTACATCGTATAGAATTCGCAGTAGTACTGGAACGCCTCAAGTGCAATGTTGGAATCAAGTCCACATCTCATTCCGTTGTCCGCCCATCTGTCTCCGCCGAGCTGGTAGATAAAGAGGTCAACGTCTCTCTGAAGACCGATCTGCATGTTGTTGGACTGGAGCACAGGAAGTGCACTGAGCACGTCATCCCATGTTCTCGGAATCTCTATTCCGAGGTCTGCGAGAATGTCCTGACGGTAGAACATCATCGAGAAGGTCATCTTCTCGGGGATACCGTAGGTCTTGCCCTCAAGGGTAAGAGGAACGATCGCCGCATCGGTAAACTCGGAGCACAGATCCTCAAATCCCGGATATTCATTAAGAGGAAGAACAGCAGAACGGATCGCATAGTTGATGGTATCAACAGATCCTATACCTATAAAGGAATCCGGGCCGAGTCCGGAAAGAACGGAAGGAAGCAGAGTTCCCGCCGCAACGAGCTTGACGTTTACGGAAATGTTGGTCTGAGGAGTGAAGTTGGAATCGACCAGATTTCTGATAATGAGCGCCTGGTCACGGCCCTCGCTTATCCATACCTCAACAGGATCCTCACCCGTAGCAACGGTAGCACCCATGTTGGAGTAATCCGTAAAGAAGGACTGTACAAACAGCTTGATCTCGAACCATGCGGAATCAAAGAAGTTTGAATTCACCTTGTATTCCTTATTCTCGGAAGTAACAGCCTTAACGTCCTTGTTCGTAGGAACTACAAGAAGGTAGTCAAACATTACAGGCTGGGCTCTGGAATCGTTGAGCCATGTACCGAGAGTACCTATGTAAGATTTGAGGGTCTTGAGGTTCTTTGCTATCTCGCCCTCATCCTTACCCATTCTCTCTAATAGGAAGGAAACCTTGTCAAGGGTAGCAACGTGAGCACCCTTCTCTCCGCCGCAGAGATCAGTGAGCTCCTTCGAGATCCTGTCAAGTCTCTCATACTCGAGCACGAAGCTGTTGAGGACCTCGGGCATGAGTCTGGTAAATCCGTAGTCACGGTATTCATCGGGCTCAGCACCTGTAAGCTTAAGTATCTCAAGGTAGCAGTCGTTGATCTCGGCAAGCGACTCCTGCACGTCTCTGATGGTATCGGCAAGAGCTCCGAGAGATACCTCAAGCTCTACCACGTATTCCTTGCCGGCCTCAAAGTAGAACTCGAATTCCTTGGTTCCGTCTCCGAGCTTCTTGAGCTGCCAGTCCGTATCGTAATCGAAGCGGGTGTTGCGTGCCTCAGCAAAGAGAACTTCACCGTTTATCTTGATCGTTCTCGAGGTAAACATACCTGCGAGCGCCGACTGATTGTAACGAGCCATTATATTATAGTAACCGCTCTTCTCGGGAGTAAAGCTGTAAGAGACCCACTGACCGGTGGTCTTGTAGTTGGTAGCTCCTCCGAGAACGTTTATCACCTGCGAGTTTGACGACTGAGGAATGGTGGCGGAGGAGGATCTGTTACCGAAGGCATAGATGGACTCATCCGACATTCTGTCGAATATCTCGGAGGGGATATAGATCGGCTTTACATCAGCGTTCTCGCTTGCCTTGCCGCCGATGCTCTCAAGATAGCTGTCATAAGACTTCTCCTCAGTAGGAGGAACGAGCTTGATCGACTTGATAGCAACAGGCTCTCTCTCAGCATCGAGAGTGATGGTGTTCTTTCCCGCAAGGAAGTTGAACTTAAGAGAATTATAATAACCGGATGCATCGGCAACGGTGTATGTCCTCCACTCAGGAGTCTGCACAGCCTCTGCACGGATATCGTTACCCTGAACGTCCTTTCTGTATCCGACCTTAAGCTTTCCGCTCTCGTCATATACAAGGCTTCCGGCATCATCATACTCAGCATAGTAGAGATTGGTCCAGGACTTGGTCATAGCTATCGAGCGGGACTCGGAATAGAGGACCTTGTCATTTATAAGAAGCATTCTCTCGATGTTGGCTGACTTAGCCTTGATCGGGTAATATTCAATAACTATCGAGTACATTCCGTCAGCGGGAACGTCGAAAGTGAAGGTAGCCGCGCCGTCATCGGCAAGCTCAAGGACCTTACCCTCACCCTCGGGCTTGGTCTTGAGAAGAATGTAGAAATAATCTCCGTCATCGACCACCTCATAGCTGTCATACTTGTATGCTGCAAGTATGCTCTCAAGCGCATCCTTGGAGCTCTGCTTGAACATAGGTGTAATAGCAATGTTGGGATAATCGGAAATGTCAGCCGTCTTGGCTGTATCCGAAACAACATTCTGAATGTCCACGATAACTTCCTGAGTACCGGGAACAGCATCTTCATATCTCTTCAGATAATCCTCGTAAGAACGGGTGTTAAGAAGCTCCTTCAACCTTTCAAGGTCGGTAAGAGTTTCCTTCTGCCCGGCATCCTCGGATGCAGCCTCGTCAGCATAGATCACGGTAGAGCCCGTGCCGATCAGCATAACGAGACAAAGGAAGAGAGAAAGCAGACGCTTTAGTGTGTGTTTTCTCATTTTGCTTTTCCTCCAAAAAAATGTACAAAAAATCGGTCCGCGAAAGGCACATCCCCGTCACAGGTTCCTTTTTCCGTCGCTCGTACGGTAACGCATTGGTTTGCGCAAAAAGGCTTTTCCGTTCAGGAGACCTGCGCCCTTCCGCCGTCCCCGGTGGGAACGGCTTACGGGCCTAAAGAGCCTTATACGGCAAAATAGCGGGCGTTTTCGCCCGATATTTCCGTGTATGAGACCCGAACTTTCGTGCCTTAATAATACCATAATATATATAAAAAAGTCAATACTGCAAAAATTCCGAGCATTTACCTTTGATGCTTCCTCGGTCCATTCAAACATTGATAAAAATTGTCATTTTTTAACATTTTTCAAAAGTCTCCGGGCGAAGCGCCCGAAACGCCTTCCGATTTGTTGGTTTTGTCGGTAAGCGTGCTTTACTTTCTGAACGCAGTAATTTTTGAATTGAACGCCCTGCGCAACGGTGGGAGTTTCCCTGCTGTTCGGCTTATTTGCGCGGTTTGTCACAATTTAACGTGTTCTCGGATACAGTAAAACGCCCGCATCGACAAGAATCAATTTTTACTATGTTTTGTCAGCCTTGTTTACTTTTTCGTTCTTTTTCGTCCTTTTGGGACATGATAATTCATGCAAAAGTGTTTTGTTCATTTTCGCTAAATTTGACCGTATTTTTTCTACACTTGTGCAAAATCAACAAACATTTTTCAAAACAACATTTTTCGACATTTTGGGGTTTAAAAGAATATTAAAAATTCCATAAAAAGAAGTTTAAAGCTTCGCAACATCAAAGTCGCACTCTATTCAAAATTTGGATTGACAAAAAGAGCTTGTGATGATAAAATATTTTCGATGCATTGCTCGTATCTATGTTTTCAAAATACAGAACGAGCAGATAATTTGCTATATTACTTTTGTGTTCAGGAGAAAAAGATGTACAGAATCGGAGTAGATCTGGGCGGTACCAAGATATCTGCCGCAGTTGTTGATGAAAGCTATCGTATAATCGCAAAGACCACTTGTCCCACCGAAGCAAATAGGCCTGCAGATGAGATCACAGCCTCGATCGTTTCTCTCTGCAGAGACGCTGCCGGTCAGGCAAACATATCATTTGACAAAATAGAGAGCATCGGAATAGGAATACCCGGAGCGATAGATCCCCGCATGGGAATGATCGAGTATTCCTGCAATCTCCCTACCTATCTTTCTTATCCCATCGTCGAAAAGATACGTGAGCTTACCGGTAAAAGCGAGATCTTCATTGACAACGATGCCAATGCAGCTGCGCTCGGCGAGGTTGCGGCAGGAGCAGCCAAGGGTGCTTCTTCTGCTGTTATGATCACTCTCGGCACAGGCGTAGGCGGCGGTATCGTCATAGACGGAAGGATCCTGCCGAGCTTCAACGGAGCTGGAGGAGAGCTCGGGCACACTGTCATAGTTCACGGCGGAGCTCCATGCTCCTGCGGAAGACGCGGATGCTTTGAGGCTTATTCCTCAGCAACCTCTCTCGTCAGAATGACAAGAGAAAGGCTTCGCGAGCTGAAAACAGCCAACATCCCATCCCTTATGCTTGATACCTGCTCGGGAGATCCCGAAAAAGCAGATACCCGCACCGCATTTGACGCTTCAAAGCAGAACGATCCCGAGGCAGTCAGGCTGATAGGCGAATACACAGAGTACCTTGCCTGCGGTATCATCAATCTTATCAATACCTTCCAGCCCGAGGTGTTCCTTATCGGCGGAGGTCTTTCGGGTGAAGGCGACTATCTTCTCGCTCCTCTTCTCCCTATAATCGAGCGCGAGCAGTACACCCACACTTATCCAAAGTCAAAGCAGACCGTGATCAAGATCGCCACTCTCGGAAATGACGCAGGCATCATCGGTGCTGCCGCTCTCGGCGGAATTTAAACGTCACAGCCGCCCATACGATGCCAAAGCGCACGCTTGCAAATAACAAGCGTGCGCTTTTTTATTATCTTTATCACTGATGGCATTCGGGTACAGGCTGAGCAGTTACCGTAGGACCGTAGACGCGCAGCACGTCGGGGCCTCCGTCCTCAGACGGAACGAAGTACACCCGATCCACACACACTACCCTGTCATAGCCTTTATTTCCGACAGATGTGTGCTTGTGGTAGGTGACAAGCAGCTCCTTGCCGTCGGGGGTCGGGACGAACACGCAGTCTCCTGCGCCGTCGGCGTATTCGGTATAGTGAAGCGGGGTGTTGTATTTATGCTTCACGTAGGGACCGAGAACGTTTTTCGACACTCCGTAGGCTTCTCCGTAGTGACCTCTGAAGTGACCGCAGGCGTACATCATATAGTAGTATCCGTTATGCTTGCAAATAACGCCTCCCTCGGATATTCTTCCGTATTCGTCAATTTCGTAGTGCTCCGAAGGGCTGTAGCAATGCGCCGCCTCACCTACGGGCGTGATCTTACCGTCCTTCGCCTCTATCTCTTGGATATACACGTGATTTCCTCCGCCGAAGCGCACGTAAGTGAGATAGACCCTGCCGTCATCATCGACAAACGGAGCTCCGCCTATCTCCTGAACCGCATTGACGTATGGCGGGTCGGTATCCATGACAAAGGGACCCGTCGGCGAATCCGAATGAGCGTAGAAAACGTAGTACTCGTGCCCCGCCGTTCCTCCGACATGAGATGCGATAAGTAGATAGAACACCCCGTCCTTGCAGAACACGTTCGGGCTCATGAAGGTCTGGATGGGAGTGCTTTCATCCGGCACGAAGCAAAAACCCGCCTCCTCCCACTCGGCAAGATCGCGCGAGCGTCTTACCCTGACACGGTTAGGCTCTCTGCGCTTATCGAGGTTGTAAAGATAATACCATCCGTCATGGTAAAGTATCTCGGGGTCCGCACCGTGAGCGACGGGATTGAGATAAGTCTTTCCCGTGTAGTGATCCCTGTATTCTGTTTTTTCAAATTTGATCGCGGCAGTGGAACCGATATTATAGTCTGTGGGAACGGTGATCATACCCTCAAGCACAGGATATCTCATATCAACAGCATACACCGCAAGAGCATTACCCTTGTTCACTATCCTTACGGGATATTCTCTGCCCTCGGTCAGCATCATGGCATGCTCGGCTACGTAAAGAAGCTCTCCGTCATTGTATCTGTAAAGGAACAGTCTCTCGACGGATGCATCGTAAGAAAAGGCAAAGCCCATGCCGTTTTTATCGGTAAAGGTGATAAGCTCCTCGAATTTTGCCGGGGCAATATTGAGCGTCATCGATTCGTTTACGGAAAGCTTGGCATCCGAGGTGACAGCCTGCTTTCTCTCGTAAATGACAAGATTTTTAAAGCCGCCACTGCCTCCGTCATTATTAAGGCTGAGCGCAGTCACGCCAACCTCAAAGGGAGAGTTGTCGTATCTTGAGTATCCTTTTCTGTATTCGCAGCGGTACACTTCCCCGCCCGTTTTCAGATCGGTGATGGTATATATTATAAAATTTCCGCTCGAGCGCACGAAAAGGCGGAGATCCGAGCTCGGATCGAGCCTGCCCGTCAATGAAACGGAAAAATTGCCGCTCCATTTCCCGATCGGCGTCGTACATCCGAGGACCCCCGCATCACCTCCGCGGGATATATAAGCATAGTAACCGTTGGTCATATCCTCGTCCCCGCTCAGCTTGGCTCTTGCTCCGTCGCAGGCAAAGAACACCCCTCCTCCGCCCGTTCGGTCGACAAGATCTACCGAAAGAGAGAAGTCCATGAGATTACGTGTCTCTATGACAGCGCTTGAATGACCCTCGGTCAAGTCCGGAGGACATCTGAGCGCCCCGTCTCTTACCTCGAGCTTTCCGTAGACGGAGACTATACTTTCATCTCCGTCCGATGTTTCAAAACCGTTTTTATACACAAGCCTTGCTTCTTGATCTTCTCCGATAGAATACTTCATAGCTCTCTCCTTCATCATTGCCGTAATGCTCATCAGCATTAACGAGGCTTTGGCTGCTTCGTGCCCGTAGGTCCGAACACACACAGCACGTCGGGCTCTCCCTCTTTTTCCGACGGGACAAAATACGCCCTGTCGATGCATATCGAGCGGGAAGCCCCTTCATTCCCTACGCTCGTGTGCTTATGGTAAGCAACGAACAGCTCACCGCCCGCAGTTCTGACAAAAACGCAGTCCCCGACACCGTCGGCGTACGGGGTATGCGTGAGCACGTCATTATATTCATGCTTTTCCCACGGGCCGAGGAGGCTGCGGCTGACGGCATACGCCTCGCCGTAATGTCCCTTATAATGCCCCGATGCGTACATCATGTAGTACCATCCGTTATGCTTAATAATTACTCCGCCCTCGCTGATCCTGCCGTACCCGTCGATCTCGTAATGCTCGGTGGGGCTTATGCAATGCACGGCTTCCGTGACGGGAGTAATGATCCCGCCCTTTGCCGATAATTCCTGTATATAGATATTGTTACCGCCCCCGAAGCGCACCGAGCTCATATATATCTTACCGTCATCATCGATAAAGGGTGCTCCGCCTATCTCGTTTACGTCGTTGATATAAGGCTTGTCCGACTTCATTTCAAAGGGGCCCGTAGGTGAAGGCGAGCTTGCATAGTAAAGCTTAAAATCGGTGCTTGACGTGCTTCCGCCTGTCCTTGATGCGATAATGAGATAAAAGAGTCCGTCAGAATAAAACACGTTCGGGCTCATAAAGCTCGTGATCCCGGCTTTTCCTATGGGAGAGAACGCGTATCCCGCGTCCTTCCAGCTTACAAGATCCTTTGACGTGCGCACTCTGACCTTTTTCGAGTGCGAGGTGTAGAGATAATAAGTCCCCTCGTAATAGAGTATTTCGGGATCCGCGCCGTCTGCGACGGGGTTTTGATAATAGTCCTCGGGAATGCCTCCCTCCGCATCCGTGATCAGTGCTGAAAGGACGGCGGTAGCTTTTACCGTATACTCTCCCTCGGAATGAGGAATCTCAAACACAGGATATTGTCTGTTTGCAAAATACACCGACAGTCTGTCGGGGAGATCGTGTATTTCGAGCGGATATTCCCTGCCCGCCTCAAGGCTGAGCGCACACTGAGTATAATACTTCAGCTCTCCGTTCTCCGCAGAATAGAGCACGAGCCTCTCGACTGCCGCATCGTAGGACAGAACATACCCCGTACCGCCGCGTGTGAGTGCCACGAAATTCTCAGCAGTCTCCGCCTTTACTGCAGCAGAAAGTCTTTGGTTCGGCAGAAGCTCGAGCGTGTCCTCGGCAAGCTGCTTTCTTTTATACAGCTTTATATTGTCAAATCCGCCCTTGCCTCCGTCGTTGTATATCCGCACACCTATCATTCCCTCTCGGTTCGGCGTGAGATCGTATTTTTTATTGTCTCCCTTTATATACTCACAGCGGTATATCTCCTTGCCCGAGTTCTTGTCGGTCAGGGTGTATATTATATAATTTCCGCTTGAGCGCACCCGCAGGTGAAGGTCTGCCCCCGGACTTGTTACGTCGCTCGGGCTGACCATGAAATTACCGCTCCATTTGCCGTCGTTGGTTGCAACGCCGAGTGCCCCTACACCGCCGTCCTTGCCTATATACGCCATATAACCGCAAAAGCCGTCTGTGGTATTTTTAATTTTTTCTCCGTTACAGAGAAAAACAAGACCGCCTCCGCCCACGTGACCGACAAAGTCCGCCTCGTACACGAAATCGGAGAATTCACCGATATTAAACAGCACCGTGCTGTATCCGCCCGTCCTGCCTGCTTCGGCACGCAGCATGCCGTCCTTGATCTCCATTTTTCCGCCGAGAGTCATAATATCCTCGGCAGAAGCAGACGAAAAATCATTTTCATACACTGTCTCGTAAGGCATATCCCCTCCAAAAGGCAAAGAAGAGCTCTGCTCCTCCCCCGACGGCGTTTCTTCGGCCAGCGTCTGCGAAGGCTCACCCGTCCCCGCAGTATTTCCGCACCCCGAAAGCATCAGCGCACAGAGCAAAAGCGCGGTTATTGCTTTTTTCTTCATACGATCACCTCTATCATCTACTATAATAACAAACTGCCGCAAAAAAAGCAACAGAAAACGCGCGTCAATAAGCAACACGCGTTTTTCGTTATGATCATTTTTCTCTGTTGCTGACGGTGATCTGAGGAAAAGGAACGACGATACCGCTCTTGCGGAACGCTGCGGTTACCTGATCGTTCACGGCAAAGGTGGTATCCCAGTAATCCTCTGATTTCACCCAGAATCTGAGAATAAGATTGATAGAATGATCGCCAAGCGAGCCTATCTCGCAAACTATAGGCTGATCGGGGAGGAGCGTGCTCTGGTTCTTTGCGATAAGCTCGAGTATCTCCTTGGCCTTTGCAATATTCGTATCGTAATCCACGGCGAAGGTAAAATCGACTCTTCTTGTTTCCTTTTCCGAATAATTGACGATAGATACGTTCGTCAGCGTTCCGTTGGGGATAGATATCACCTTGTTATCGGGTGTTCTGAGCTTTGTGTGAAAAATTGCTATCGACTCGACCGTTCCGCTGTCGGTGTGCGTATCTATGTAGTCCCCGACCTTGAAGGGCTTGAACACGAGAATGATAAATCCGCCCGCAAAGTTCGACAGCGCCCCCTGAAAAGCCAGACCGAAGGTAAGACCTATAGACGCAAGTGCGGTCACACCTGCACTTAGATTAATTCCCGTTACTGAAACGACCGAAACTATAACGAGTGCCTTCAGTATGATCTCAACAAAGCTCCCTACAAAGGTCTGTATTCCCTCGTCAAGTCTGAGAAACGGCTTTGACTTTTTCAAGAGCTTTACTGCCCATTTTGCAAGCTTCCAGCCGATGACGAATACAAGAATTCCCTTAACGAGGGATATGGTAATATTGACGACGTGCGTCGACAGATAGCTTATGATACTGTTTAAAGCTTCCATGATTTTTCTCCTGTTTCTTTTAAAAAAATGACCCTAACATTATATACAAAAGCGCAGAGCCGTGTCAAGGCTCTGCACGATTTATTTACAAACCGATCACACTTATCTGCGGTAGACAACACGACCTCCGCACACGGTCATTTTGCAAATATACCCCTGCTCTCCCGCAATAATGTTGTTTTCATTCTGCAAAAAAGCATAGGGGGCATCCGTCCATTCAAGCACGGCTACATCCGCTCGTCTGCCAACCTCAAGCTTGCCCCACTCGGCTTGCTTCCCTACTGCGCGTGCGGCGTTCTCTCCTACCATACGGAGAATATCCTTCTCGCACGCTCCTGCGTTTTTCATTATGCTCATGCATCCGAGAAGCCCGTATATGCCGCCTCTCGTAAATGCGCTGAGATTGGTGATGTCTGTGCTTATCGTATCGGGGAGCTGACCGCACTTCACCGCACGCTCGAGCACTCTGAAATCGGTATGAACATGCCCTGCCATTCCAAGGTCAAGTATTATCCCCTTTTCCCTCGCTAAGCGGAAAGCGACATACCCGTTCTCCTCGCAGCCATTCTCCCCGCCGTGATAAATATGGGTAAGAATATCTCCCTCCGAGAGGGTATCGATTATCTCATACATGGGGACGGGAGAATGCGAGCAATGCACCATGACCTTGAGTCCGCGCGCTCTTGCAAAATCACATATCTGCCGAAGCGGCTCGATGCTGTGCACCTGCCCTCCCGTAGTATCGAAATACAGCTTAACACCTACAGCACGCTCTCCGTATGCGCAGAGAAGCTCTTCGGTCTTTTCATAACACGCCTTATCGTCTACGACCTTGGTACACACGAACACGGCGCTGTTTACCGACATTGCATCAAGAAGCGACCCGTTTCCCTTTACCGCGCCTGCGTCAACGCACGCTGTCACCCCGAAAGGAAACGAGCTCCCCTCAACAGATGTGCCGAATTCATCCGGGCTGACAGACCAAAGGTGCGTATGTATGTCAACAAGCCCCGCAGTAACGATAGCACCGCAAGCGTCAAAGAAATAATCACGATCGAACGCATCCGCCTCTGTATATTTGCCTATCCCCGCTATCTTCCCTCCCGAGAGCAGAATGTCTCCCATGACAAATTTTTCTCCGTCGAATATGTTGCCGTTTTTTATTACTGTATTTCTCTGTGCCATGCCGACGCCTCCGTTCATTCATTATATTGTATTTTACACCTCGGGAGAGGGTATGTAAATGGACATTTTGATACTTTTACACATATCATTATCATTATAAAGGAAAAAGTTTTCTCTTACAGCAGTTGAAATCAGAAAAATAATGTTGTAAAATATATAGGAATATATTATTCTGTATATTAAGGAGAATAACAAATGAAAGCAGTAATCACAGTTATCGGTAAGGACACCGTCGGCATCATCGCAAAGGTGGCTACTCTTTGTGCCGAGTATTCGGCAAACATCGAGGATATCACCCAGTCCGTCCTCAAGGACTATTTCGCTATGATAATGCTCGCTAACATCGACGAGCTCAACGTCGATTTTTCCGCTTTCGTCGACGCGCTCGACAAGCTCGGACGTGAAAACAAGCTCGAGATCCGCGCTATGCACGAGGATATCTTCGACGCTATGCACACTATATAAGTTAATCGGAGTGCTGACATGATAAACAATCAGGATATTCTCGAAACAATAAATATGATACGTCAGGAGAAGCTTGACGTTCGTACCATCACTATGGGCATCTCCCTTTTCGACTGCACCTCTGACGACATAGGACGCCTGTGCGACAGGATCTACGATAAGATCACGAAAAAGGCAGAGAAGCTCGTTCCTACCGCTGACGAGATAGAAAAGTTCTACGGAGTTCCGATAGTAAACAAGCGTATCTCGCTCACACCCGTCTCGCTTATCGGAGGCGACTGCTCGCAGGACGGCTACGTTAAGATAGCAAAGACCCTGCAGAGGGCAGCCGAGGCTACGGGCGTCAACTTTATCGGCGGTTACAGCGCACTCGTGCAGAAGGGCATGACCGTCGGTGCTGACAGACTTATCTCGTCTATTCCCGAGGCTCTTACCGAGACCTCGAACATCTGCTCGTCGGTCAACGTCGCTTCTACGAAAACGGGAATCAACATGGATGCCGTCCGCCGTATGGGCGAGGTCATCAAGGAAACGGCGTACCTCACGCGCGAGTCGGATTCTATCGGCTGTGCGAAGCTCGTCGTGTTTGCAAACGCTCCCGACGACAACCCCTTCATGGCAGGAGCATTCTGCGGTGTAGGCGAGAACGACGTCGCGGTAAACGTCGGCGTATCGGGACCCGGTGTCGTTTCAAGCGCCATCAACAGAGCGGGAGACGTAAACTTCACCGAGCTTGCCGAGCTTATAAAGAAGACCGCGTTCAAGATAACGAGAGTAGGACAGCTCGTCGCTATGCAGGCGGCGGAGAAGCTCGGCGTTCCCTACGGGATCGTAGACCTCTCTCTCGCTCCAACTCCCGCTATGGGAGACTCGGTCGCTCACATTCTCGAGGCTATGGGTCTTGAGAGATGCGGAACTCACGGAACTACCGCAGCTCTCGCGCTTCTCAACGATGCAGTAAAGAAGGGCGGCGTCATGGCTTCCAGCCACGTCGGCGGTCTGTCGGGTGCTTTCATTCCCGTATCAGAGGATATCGGAATGATAAACGCAGTTGAAGCGGGAACACTCTCCCTCGATAAGCTCGAGGCTATGACTGCAGTTTGCTCGGTCGGTCTTGACATGATCGCAGTCGCAGGCGACACACCTGCCTCTACCCTCTCCGCCATCATCGCAGACGAGATCTCGATCGGCGTTATCAACAACAAGACCACCGCCGTCAGAGTTATCCCCGCATACGGTAAGTCGGTCGGCGATTCGGTCGAATTCGGCGGACTTCTCGGTCGCGCTCCCATCATGCCCCTGCATACGGAATCAAGCGAACGCTTCATCTCCCGCGGCGGCAGAATCCCCGCTCCGATACATTCGCTCAAGAACTAAATACAAATCAGTTACAAAAAAGACGAACCGTCGAATGCTCGACGGTTCGTCTTTTTTTTATGCATTTTGATTTATCTGTTGCCTTTAGCTCGATTATGTGTCTTACAAAGCATCTGACAATTTTTGATATCGGTTGCACCGCCGCGGCTCCACGCGGTAACATGGTCAGCATCCATTTCGGTTATTTTCCAAATACGGTTTTTGTTGTTGTCACTGCCAATGGCACACAGAGGGCAGTTGGAAATGCCTTTTTCTTGTGCTTTGCGAGTTTGTTTCATATAAACGGATTTCTTTGTCGGCTCATCAAACACTCGTATATTTAAAAGTTTATTATCTAAACACCCTCCGAGAATATACTCATAAATACCCTTTTTGTCTTTAACATAATAATCGGAATACAGCTCACGTAATTTTGATGACACTTCATCGGGAGAATAGGCAATTTTATGATGCCGTTCATAAAAAATCCCCCACGGCAACCCCCGCATTTCACTTTCTACATCAATGAATACACTTGATATCCAATCAATAACACTAGTAAAATATGCCTTAAGCTCATTAATATTATTGTCATAGCGGTGTTTGCTCATATAATCATCAACATCACCTTTGCTTACCCATGACAAGGCTGTACGCAGATAATCCTGCCTTATGACACTGCCCGATATGTAGGCACTCCATTTTTGAATGTTGGCATTTTGGCTGTTTGAGAATTCTTCTTTCGCCTTTGTGACAAAAGGACCTGAGTGGATTGCATTCGATAGTTCCTGTTCGTTAAGTGGTATACCTGCGATATTGATAGTCTTGAACCATTCCTTGATTTCGCTCTC
>JAZMZS010000217.1:0-3793 GCA_045586105.1 Eubacteriales bacterium
TGGGGGAAGGTGGCAGCCGAAGGCTGACGGATGAGGTGTCATAAGTTCAAATCAACTCCTCATCCACCGCTATCGCGGTCCCCCTTCTCCCACAGGAGAAGGCTATTTTATCTCCCGACAGTACACCTATAAAGTGTAACACACTACACCTTGCCTGCAAGATGTGTAAAAAAAGGACAGAGAAATTTCTCTGTCCTTTTCCGTAGGGGCGAACTGCGTTCGCCCGCGGGCGTTCACAGAACGCCCCTACGAAGATGATTTTCTATTGGTAGGCAAACCTGCTTTATGGGAAGCACCCGTTGGGCATCCTTTTTTGATGTGAGAGAAATATGAATAAAAGCAGAAAGAATAGTAATCTCGGGGAAAGACTCTTGCCGTTACTTCGTTATGGTAACGGTGATCTCGTCTCCGTTAAACTCCATTATATCTCCGCGGAAGGTCCTGCCGGGCTTCTTCTCACCCTCTGCAACTATGTCTCTGCCGTGGTAGATTATCCACCATTTGCCGTCACGCTTGATCACGCTGTTGTGACCCGTTCCTTCGACGAAATCCGTCTTTGCAAGCACGGGGCGGTAGGTGTCGTTGTCGGGGTACTTGGTCCACTCAAGCTCGCGCAGATCATCCGGTGAGCCGTGAGCGGTCGAATAACCGACGAAGTAGGTCTCGTTCGTCCACGCGCTTCCGCTGTACATACAGAAGTGCGTGCCGTTTTCATAGAAGTAAAACGCTCCCTCAATGGTGTGCCAGTGCTGTCCGGGCTTGAAGCGGTCGCGCTGATATATCTCCTCGTCTATCGAAGCCTTGACTACGGGCACGGGTCTTCCCTCGCAGGTAGCGGGATCGGTGAGCTTGTCGGCTACGATGTACGTTCCCGCTCTGTGGGGATGGTCGTAGTCGTTTACGGAATAGAACATATAATACCCGCCCTTGTACTCAACGACGTGGGGGTCGATCGAAAAGGGCTCGCACATCTCTCTGATATACGTATAGGGACCCTCGGGCTTGTCGGCGACTGCCGCCATGATGCGCTGGGTGTGAACGTCGCGCTCGTCTGCGGGCATGGCCGAAACGTACATGTAATACTTGCCGTCTATCTTAGTAACGGCAGGCGCCCAGTATTCGCGCATTCCCTCGCGCGAAAAGCAGAAGCCCTCGAAGCTCCAGTTGTCAAAGTCATCGCTCACGTAGAGCTGTACACCCTTGGGGTGAGTTGCAAAAACGTAATATTTTCCGTCCTCCTCGATCATGTAAGGATCGGGCTGTCCTGCGGGAGATTCGTTTGTCTTGTTGAAGATCATGGGTGTTCGTCCTTTCTTTCGGTTCTTACACGTCTATAATATCAAAAATATTCTGCAATTTCAAGGCACAATCCTATCTTAGTTGACTTTTATTCTGCTTTGTGGTATCATCGTGACGGAAAAACATCACAGCGTATAAAGGAAGTGTATATATATGATGATCGTACTCGCATCCAAGTCCCCGAGAAGAAAAGAGATACTCTCGGAGCTCGGTATAGATTTTGAAACGGTTGTAGAGGAGGTCGACGAGTCCTCCGAAATATCAGATCCCGCCGAAAGAGCAATGAGCATCGCCGCAAGAAAGGCGGGGGCAGTGCGGGATATGCTCGTCTCGCATAATATAGACGTAAATTCGCTTGCCATCGTGGGAGCGGATACCATAGTTTACGCGGAGGGTGAATTTTTAGGCAAGCCCTCGGACAGAGAGGACGCGCGCAGAATGCTCTCGCTTCTCTCGGGTAAAACACACAAGGTCGTCACGGGCGTTGCCGTGGCTGTAGGCGGCAGGATAGAGTGCGACGCAAGCGTCAGCGAGGTCGACTTTACCGAAATGACCGAGGAGGATATCGAGGCTTATCTTGACACCGACGAGCCCTACGACAAGGCGGGCGCGTACGCGGTTCAGGGCAGGGCGTCGGTCTATATAGACGGGATACGCGGTGACTATTTCGGCATCGTCGGACTTCCCGTGCGCACGCTCGACAGGATCCTCAGAGAAAAATTCGCAAGACCTCTCAATTCCATGCAGAAAAAAACTAAGAGATCGGCTGAAAAATAACTATATTGTTTTATTTTCTCGTTGACAGAAAATAATAATTGTGTTATTATATATTATGGAAAGCGATGTATATTTGAAAGTTGAGAGTTGAAATGGTAAAAATACTGACGGTATTCCTTTTGTCTATGGTTCCCCTGCTTGAGCTGCGCGGAGCGATAGTCGCGGGATTTGCTGCGGGACTTCCGTGGTACGTTTCGTATATAGTCAGCGTTATCGGAAATATTCTTCCCGTGCCGATCATACTTCTGTTTGTGCGTAAGGTCTTCGGATTTATGAAGTCGCGCGGAGGAAAGCTTGAGAAGATCGCACTCTGGTTTGAGCGTAAGGGCGCGAGCAAGTCGGATAAGGTCACCAGATATGCTACCTTCGGACTTTTTCTGTTCGTCGCTATTCCGCTTCCCGGGACGGGTGCGTGGATGGGCTCGCTTATAGCGGCACTGATGAACATGCGCTTCAAGCATTCGATAATATCGGTGTTCCTCGGCATATTGACGGCAGGTCTTATCATGTCGCTTGCATGCTACGGGATAATCTCGGGACTTGAGTTCCTGTTTTAAAAAACACAATAATATCTTATCAAGAGCGGCGGAGGGACAGGCCCTGCGAAGCCCGGCAACCTATTCGTATGAAAAAGGTGCTAAATCCTGACAGATGAGAGTAAGCATCGCCGCACTCTCAGGAGCGCGGCGGTTTTTTTCGGCATAGCCGAAAATGATGTTGCGTACTGTGTACGCAAATGATGTTACGCTACGCGTAAATGATGTTATGCCTGCGGCATAAATGATGTTGTGCTTACGCACAAACGGAAAAGGATTATAAATGAAACCACTACATATAAGGAGACACAAAATGAGAAGAGAATTTTTCACAAGTGAGTCGGTGACCGAGGGTCATCCCGACAAAATATGCGACGCTATCTCGGACGCTGTGCTTGACGAGATACTTGCACAGGACCCGATGGCGCGCGTTGCCTGCGAGACGGCAACGACGACGGGTATAGTGCTCGTAATGGGCGAGATCACCACGACCGCCAACATCGACGTTCAGACCATAGTAAGAGAAAAGATCAGAGAGATCGGCTACGACAGAGCGAAGTACGGCTTTGACTGCGACAGCTGTGCGGTCATTTCCTCTATCCACGGACAGTCCCCCGACATTGCGCTCGGAGTTGACATGTCGCAGGAGGCAAAGAACGGCGAGCATACCGACGGCTACGATACGGGCGCGGGCGACCAGGGACTTATGTTCGGATACGCCTGCAACGAGACCCCCGAGCTTATGCCGCTCCCGATATCGCTTGCCCACAGACTTGCAAAGAAGCTGACCGAGGTAAGAAAAAACAAGATCCTGCCTTATCTCCGTCCCGACGGAAAGACGCAGGTAACTATCGAGTATATCGACGGCAAGCCCGCAAGAATAGATACCATCGTAGTATCCACCCAGCACGCGGATTCCGCAGAGCTTGCAGTCATCCGCCGCGATATCATCCGCGAGGTCATCGATCCTATAGTGGATCCCGGAATGATGGACGCGGATACCAAGATCTACGTCAACCCCACGGGACGCTTCGTTATCGGCGGACCTAACGGAGACAGCGGTCTTACCGGAAGAAAGATAATAGTAGACACCTACGGCGGATATTCCCGCCACGGAGGCGGTGCGTTCTCGGGAAAGGACCCGACCAAGGTCGACCGCTCGAAGTCGGATCGTAGCCATG
>JAZMZS010000218.1:0-2410 GCA_045586105.1 Eubacteriales bacterium
TGCAGAGAGGAGTACCGATCTCGTCCTGTCTGCGGTATCTCTTACCGATAGATCCCGTTTCGTCAAAATCAACCGAGAACTTCTTTGCAAGCTCGTCGTAAAGCTCACCTGCCTGCTCGGAAAGCTTTTTGGAAAGGGGAAGTACTGCCGCCTTGAAGGGGGCGAGGGTACCGTGAAGTCTCAGAACGACTCTTGTGTCACCTTCTCCTACCTGTTCCTCATCATAAGCCTCACAAAGAAGCGCAAGCGCAACGCGGTCAGCTCCGAGAGAAGGCTCAACTACGTAAGGGATATACTTTTCGTTTGTCTCGGGATCGAAGTATTCCATAGACTCACCACTGTGATTTGCGTGCTGAGAAAGGTCATAGTTGGTTCTGTCAGCCACACCCCAAAGCTCGCCCCATCCAAATGGGAAGAGATACTAGAAGTCTGTTGTAGCCTTGGAATAGAAGGAGAGCTCCTCGGGAGAGTGGTCGCGGAGTCTGAGATTATCCTTCTTCATACCGAGAGAGTAAAGAAACTGTTCGCAGTAATCCTTCCAGAAGTGGAACCATTCAAGATCCGTGTCGGGCTTACAGAAGAACTCGAGCTCCATCTGCTCGAACTCTCTTGTTCTGAAAGTGAAGTTACCGGGAGTGATCTCGTTTCTGAAGGACTTACCTATCTGGCAAACACCGAAGGGGAGCTTCTTTCGTGTCGTTCTCTGAATACTCTTGAAGTTAACGAAAATACCTTGGGCAGTTTCGGGACGGAGATAAAGCTCGCTCGTAGAATCCTCGGTAACACCCTGATAGGTCTTAAACATAAGGTTGAACTTTCTGATGTCCGTAAAATCACCCGATCCGCAGTCGGGACATGAAATGTGATTTTCTTTTATGTATGCAGCCATTTCATCATTTGTCCAGCCTGCAGGATTAATATCCAGGTTATTGGCAGCAGCATAGTCTTCGATGAGCTTGTCCGCTCTGTGGCGGGTCTTACATACCTTACAGTCCATGAGAGGGTCGGAGAAGCCGCCAACATGTCCGGAAGCTACCCATGCCTGAGGATTCATAATGATAGCACTGTCAAGCCCTACATTATATTTGCATTCCTGTACAAACTTCTTCCACCATGCGCGCTTTACGTTGTTCTTGAATTCAACGCCGAGAGGACCGTAGTCCCAGGAGTTTGCAAGTCCGCCGTAGATCTCAGAACCGGGGAATATAAAGCCCCTGTTTTTACAAAGACCCGTAATTTTGTCCATTGTCTTTTCGTTATTGTTCATTTTTTGCTCCTATATGTGTCATGTTTTACATTTTTATTATCTGTATTTAGAGAATTTTGTTATTGCGGCAGACATATTTGGTGTAAATATCATTCCGCTTTCCTGTTTCTTGTAGTTGCCCGGATATGAGAGTTCGTGAGCATTGCCTGAATTGTAGTTGTAAAGCATATCAACGAGCTTGTTGATGTCGGCAATCTCAATCGAGGAATCGACCTTGCTCGATGAAGAACGGTGCAACGAGAGTATGTCTATGTTATTTACTTTGTTCGTGATCTTAGACATGATCTTCTTGATTATACCGACAAATGTTTGGCCTCTCTGAGAGGCGCTGGGATAGTCATTGAACTCGAGAATGGTCTGCATATCCTTGCCGCTGATATTATGATTTCCTTTTTTCAGAGCAACGTAACCGTTGAATTTAATATCTACAGGTATGTTGCACGCAACGCCTCCGATGTATTCGACTACAAATGCGATGTCATCCATGTCATAGATAGAATAGTAGTCTATGTCAAAGCCCGTTGCCGCCCTAACTTTGTCAATTAGGTAGTGAACGCCGAAGTCCCTGTATATGTCGTTGAGTGTGACCTGATTTCCTCTTATATTCAATGTCATGCATGCAGGAAGATAAGTATATGTATACTCGTTCTTTGATGAGTCGCCCCTGAGCAGAAGAAAATCTGTAGCAATGATCTGCGTCGATTTCAGAGTATCGGGATTGAAGTTTACCTTCTTTTCATTGAGCGGGTATCTCGCTACGTCATAGGAGCTATATTCATATGATCTTGAAGGCTTGTAGTTTGTATTGATCAATAGAACAGAAAACTTTGTTGAGGGCAGGACTGTTTCGTTGTTGTTATCGTTCTGATCCGGAGTGTTATTGATGTTCGGTTTAATGATCTCATCTATATCTGCAACAATGCCGAACATGGGTCCGAGGCACTCGATAAGTATGCCGCTTGTGAAATATGCGGCATAACCGAACAAGATCCCTGCTGCAGCAAATGTTATAAGAAAATTACGCAAAGAACGCAGCATTATTTCACCATCCTCTCTGAATGCGGTATTCTTTATGTATCTAAGGTATGTTTTTATACTTTATTACATGATTATACTATAAATAATTATTTTTTTCAATAGTTA
>JAZMZS010000219.1:0-2497 GCA_045586105.1 Eubacteriales bacterium
AATCAACAGGCAAGGACAGCGGAGACTGCAGATTAAGCGAATACTATAACGTAAAGAGTTTTATTGAATTTTTCGGTTTCTCAAGAGATGAAGCCGTTCTCAGGCTCGGCACCAACTTTTATGTACACGACATCGACTTCATACTATCCGCCGACGGTGAAGCGGTCAACGAGTATTTTTCCGACATTAACGCAAGAGCGATCGACTATCATAAGAATACGAATTATTGGTATGTAAATCGTATGCTCCGCGGATATTATCGCCCGGCGGACGAAAGCCGAACCGCCTTCTCTTTCTATACAGTACCTACAATGATACACGAATCCCGAATACCGAGAGATGAGTTTGAAGCTCTTCTTGAAGAGGTCAAGCGGCTTCGAGAGCCTACAAACCTGTACTACTTCGGTTACTACAACGTGTATGACTATAATCTCGATCTGCTCTACAACGAAGACGGTACCATGAAAGACCTTCCGCCTTTCGAAGGGGAAGATTACATAGCCCGCAACAAATGGTTAAGTGAGCTTGAAGCCAAATTCTGCGGACTTATACCGATCGAGTAGACAAAACAACACCTGCCGCGGCAGGTGTTATTTTGTAGTCATTATTTCTCGGGATCGAGGAATTTCCAATATGTTTTGAGGTAGTCGATGCCTGACCAAAGGGTCATAACCGTCATAGCCGCGATGGTGATGTAGGAGAGAAGGTGGTGACAGCGGAAGATGGAGAACGGAAGGACTACAGGCTCAAGAAGGACGGTGACGATGCACGCCATCTGTGTTGTAGTCTTGATCTTACCGAGCCAGCTTGCCGCGATGACCATACCGCTCTTGCCTGCTGCAACGAGACGGATGGAGGTAACTGCAAGCTCACGGAAAATAACGATAGCCGCCGCCCAGATGAACACCTTTCTCATATCGGCAAAATAATCGTTTGTAAGTATGCCGAGAAGTGCGGAGAATACGAGGAACTTGTCTGCTAAGGGATCCATGAACTTACCAAAATCGGTGACGAGCCCGTATTTGCGGGCAATCTTACCGTCGATCATGTCGGTAAGAGAGGTGATCGCAAACACGATCGCCGTTGCGATACGCATTGCGCTCTCGTTCATTCCGGGAATATCCACTACGAAGAGAACAAGGAACACGGGAACCATCAGTATGCGGAAGATTGTGAGCTTATTTGGAAGATTCATTTTGCTTTTAGCCATTTTTATTGCCATACCTTTCTATAATATCCTATTTAAAGAACGCTTTCGCCGATAAGATCGTAATCGAGAGATTCGGTGATCTTCACGTCAAGCATCTCGCCTTCGTTTACGGGATGTGATGCGGTAAAGAATATCTTTCCGTCGATATCGGCAGCCTCAGCATAGCTTCTGCCGATGTACGCCTCGCTGACGGGATCAAATCCCTCGCAGAGCACGTGGAGCGTCTCGCCTATGCGGGACTCATTCCACTTCTCGCTGACGGAAAGCTGAGTGCGCATGAGTATATCGTAGCGGTCTTGTGCTGTCTGCTCGTCAACTATACCGTCGAAATCGTAAGCGGGGGTGTCTTCCTCTCTTGAGTAGGTGAAGGCACCGAAGCGCTCGAACTTTGCTTCCTTGATAAACTCACAAAGCTCCCTAAAATCCTCCTCGGTCTCACCGGGGAAACCTACGATGGCAGTTGAACGGAGGACGATACCGGGAACGGCACTTCTGAGACGTGAGATCGCATCCTTTATGGTGTCGCTTCCGCCGTGGCGGTTCATTCTCTTTAATACGGAGTCGGAGATATGCTGAATAGGAATGTCGATATATTTGAGCACGCGGTCGTTCTCGGCGATCTCGCGTACGAGCTCATCGGTGATCTTATCGGGATAGCAGTAAAGAAGGCGGATCCACGGAATCTTAGTCTCTGCTGTGATGCGGCGGATAAGCTCGGGAAGCTTGTATTCGCCGTAGATGTCGATTCCGTATGCGCTTGTATCCTGTGCGATGATGTTGAGCTCGCGGATGCCCATCGACTCAAGATCCTTAGCCTCAGCAATCAGATCCTCCATGGAACGGCTTCTCATTCCGCCTCTGATAAGAGGGATCGCGCAGTATGTACAGCGGTTGCTGCATCCCTCGGCGATCTTCATATACGCCATGGTCTCACCGGTAGTAACAATTCTGTCACCGCCGAGCTTGCAGGTATCCTTATCACCGAAGGAGGTAAACTTTTCCCCTGCCCCGTCAAGAATACTCTTCACGGCATCGACCACAGACTCAAGGCTGCCAACGCCCACAAGTGCGTCGATCTCGGGAAGCTCAGCAAGAAGCTCCTCGCGGTATCTCTCAGCCATACAGCCCGTAACGACGATACCGCGGAGACTTCTGTTTTCCTTGAGCCATGCAGTATCGAGGATATTGTCGATAGATTCTTTTTTTGCGCTTTCAATAAATGCGCAGGTGTTTATAATAACGCAATCGGCATCGGTCTCCTCGGGGGTTATTTCATAGCCTGCCTCG
>JAZMZS010000220.1:0-4286 GCA_045586105.1 Eubacteriales bacterium
GGATTCGGTACGATTATCGTAGCGGAGTGCCGTTCTGCGCACGCCCTTCGACTCGAAGTTTGCAACCTCAAGGTTAACGTGCTTCGTCTCGGGAAGAACGGAATCCTTAGCGCCGCCCATAACGCCAGCGAGCGCTACCGCGCCCTCGGCGTCCGCAATTACGAGATCGTCCGCGGAAAGTGCAAGCTCACGGTCGTTGAGAAGCTGAAGCTTCTCTCCCTTTGATGCACGGCGCACCTCGATATGATCTATAATATGGGTAGAGTCAAACACGTGGGTAGGCTGGCCTACTGCGAGCATGACGTAGTTTGTAATATCAACGAGTGCGTTGATCGGACGAAGACCTACTCTCCAGAGACGGCTCTGCATCCTGAAGGGGGAGGGCTTTACTTCAAGACCCTCGATGCGTGTGCCGATATAACGGGGGCAGCGGTCGGTATCGAGAATACGGACATCGTACTCCTCGACGGCGCCGGGGACGTACTTCTCGATCTTCTTGAGAGGAAGATCGTAGAGAGCCGCGATCTCGCGTGCGATTCCGTAGTGGCCCCAAAGGTCGGGGCGGTTGGTCATAGACTTGTTGTCTATTTCAAGAATGATATCGTCAAGCTCAAGAGCCTCTGCCAGAGGCGTTCCTGCGGCAATACCGAAGGAAGTAACGTCCATGATCTCATGGTCGTCCGACGCGGGGAAAAGCGAGTCAAGTCCTACCTCGACCGCCGCACATATCATACCGAATGATGCTACTCCGCGAAGCTTGGTGTTCTTGATTTCAACAGGCTCGCCCTCGCCGTGCCAGCGCACCATAGCGCCGGGGCAGGCAACGACGACCTTCATTCCAACCTCAAGGTTGGAGCCGCCGCAGACGATGTCCTTGGGCTCTCCGTCGCCGATATCCACGCGGCAGACTCTGAGCTTGTCCGCGTTCGGGTGAGCGTTGACCTCGAGTATCTCGCCGACGATTATCTTGTCAAAGCTCTCGGCTAAGCTCTCCGCGCCCTCGACCTCGACGGTGGACATGGTCAGATCATACGCGAGACGTGAGAGCTCCATATCAGCGGGAAGCTCTACAAAATCCTTTATCCAATTAAGTGAAACCTTCATCTTTACCTTTCCTCCTTACTTGAACTGCTCGAGGAATCTGAGGTCGGTCGAATGGAACAGACGGACGTCGTCAACGCCGTAGCGCATCATAACGAGTCTGTCAAGACCGATGTTTACGTAAAAGCCCGTATATTCGTCGGGATCAAGTCCTGAGGCCCTGAGGACGTGACGGTAAGGGGTGCCGCCCGGCATTATCTCTATACAGCCGACGTGCTTACAAACGCTGCAGCCACGTCCGCCGCAAACAAGGCATCCCATGTCTATTTCAAAGCCCGGCTCAACGAACGGGAAAAATCCCGCGCGCATTCGGACGGGAACGTCACGTCCGAACACCTTTGAGAGGATGCTCTTGATCATGACCTTTCCTGCGGTATAGGTGAATTCCTTGTCAACGATAAGCGCCTCGTACTGGAAGAATGCTCTCTCGTGGCGCGCATCGGTGGTCTCGTTTCTGTAAACTCTGCCGGGATACACAAAGCGGTAGGGGGGCTTGTGTGTCTGCATATAGCGCACAGAGTCACCGGTAAGGTGGGGACGGAGGCAAAGCTTGTCGTTTGCTTCTCCCGAATCATGCCCCTCGAGCCAATAGGTGTCCATGCTCTCGCGTGCGGGGTGGTTGGGGGGGAAGTTAAGGTTGTCGAATGCAAAATACTCGCTCGTGATCTCGGGACCCGAGAAGACCTCGAAGCCCATAGAGCGGAATGCATCATTGAGATCGTAGCACATCTGGGTAATAGGGTGCAGACCTCCTATCTTCGGCTCAAAGCCGGGGATAGTGCAGTCAAAATCGGGGGAGATCTCGCTCGCCTTGAGCTTGAGTTCCTCGCGGCGTGTCTCGATAAGCTCTGAAAGCTGATTCTTTACTGCGTTTACAGCCTTGCCCATCTCGGGACGGAGCGCTACATCGAGCTTGGGTATCTCCTTGAGAAGCTCGGTGACACTTCCCGACTTTCCGAGAAGCGCGCCCTTGATATCCTGCAGCTGCTGCTCGCTTGCCGCCTGCGCTATTTTCTCCGTACCCTCGCGGAGGAGCGCTTCTAATTTATCCTTCATCTCTAAAACCTCACAATTCTGAGAAAGTAAAATCTATACAGAATATTATATCACTATCATACCCTTGTTGTCAATACAAAACCGCCATTGACGCTGATTATCACCGAAGAAAGTGCGCCCCGTGCGCCCCTGCCCCGCTGTCATTCTTAAGCTAAACGCAGCGAGCGAAGCAGAAATTGATGCAAGACTAAGATCGAAGCGCGAGGTTGAGTGCGCGTATTTACATACGTAACCGAAAACCGAGGCGCGCTCGATCTGACGTATTGCGCAATTTTTGCAAGCAAGGCTCCTCGCGACGCAGAAATTGATGCAAGACTAAGATCGGAGCGGGAGGAGGCGTGAGCGTATTTTCATACGTGATCGCCAACGACTCGCGATCGATCTGACGTATTGCACAATTTATGCAAGCGAGGCTCGAGGATGACAGGGCGGATGAGACTCTTTGCGTAAACATTTTTACGCAATCTCCTATACGGCGAAAAAGAACCGCAAGGACCGTCGGTGCGGTCTTTGCGGTTCTTGTGTATCAACCGAATACGGGGGTCCTTCTGTCAGGGTCAAAGGTAATAACGAAATCACTGTCGGCAAGCTTGAGATAGTCGCCGTCATGAAGCTCGACCGTCTGGCGCTTGAACAGCTTGATGCTGTTAACGAAGGTTCCGTTCAGGCTTCCGAGGTCGGTCAGATAATATCTGCCGTAGGAATAGGATATCTTGCAGTGGACACGGCTGATGGCGGGATTGTAGGTCACCGCTCCGTCTACCGTTCCCTCGCTCTTTCCTATCGTGTACTCGGGCTTGTCTACGGTAAGTATGATGTGCTCGGGATATTCAAGCGAGGTAACGCACATCAGAGGCTGAGGAATGTCGGAGAGAAGCTGATATCCGTGGTAGATGCGCATTCCTTCCTTCACTCTGTCAGCAGAATGGGGCGCAGGGTCTGCCCCGCGGCTGTCCTCATGGGTCTGCTCGCGGCTATCGGCGGACGGAGTAATGGGGTCTTCTTCGGGAAGTCCGCTCTGTCCGTCCTCGTCTCCGTGCACCGACAGATACACACGCGCGGTGTCGGCTATTCCTCTGCTTCTCTCAGAGGTGGATGCGGCGGCGCTCAGGGCGTCAAGCTCGAGATTATCCGCGTAAAGCGTGACCACCTTACCGAATATTCCGCCTATCTCCTCGCCCATCGCTCTGACGATGCTCTTGTATGCAGAGACGAAGTCGCTTCTTCCCTCGGGGGATGATGCCACCATCGGGAAGTACACGAATCTTACCGAGTGTGAAAATGCATCCACGTATATTCTGTTCAGCTCGAGCTCAAGATTGGATGCATCAAACCCTCCGTGGCGGGAAAGCGCCGTCAGGCTCAGTGCTATGTCATGCAGGATACCGTCGATAAGATCGATATCGCTCATCTTCCTTCCTCGGATGACCTCCGAGAGTGTGCTCATTCCCTTGGTCAGATAGATCAGGTCCACACAGTCTCCTCTGTTGTTTTTCAAGCAGTGGCAAAGATACGGGGTGCGGTCGGATGTCATGAGTGCATATGCCTGCTCGGAAAAATCCGCCGCTCTGCTCAGAGTGTAGGACAGCGCCTCCTCGACAGAGGAATGCGACAGTCTGTTTTTTGCGTCGTTTATCATTTGTATTCTCCTTTTTCGGACGGAGACCGAGGCGGACCTGCCGCGGAGCTGATCTTCTTTTTCGGTATGCTTACGCTTATACCGAGAAGATGAACTCCTCGTTTGCAAATCTGATCCTGTCGCCGTTCTTTATTCTGATCTTTTCGTTTGATGAAACAATTTTGCCGTTGAGATAGGTGTGGTTGGTAGAGTTTGTATCTCTGACAAAGTACTCTCCGTCCTCTGTAAGGATCTCCGCATGCGAGCGGCTGATAGACGGATTGTCTACTATGAAGTAGTCTACGGTGCTGCGCTCTTTTCCGATCTTGAATACGGGCTTGTTGATATCAATTCGCTCGTCGGTTCTGATCCTTCTGAGCACGGGCTCGTGAACTATATTAAGGTTGGGCACATTGAAGCTCGACTGATCCATATCCGAAGCAAGCGCGGGAACCGCATCGTTTGCAGGCGCGCCCCAGCCGTCATTTGCCGGTGCTGCGGGTGCTGCGGG
>JAZMZS010000221.1:0-18730 GCA_045586105.1 Eubacteriales bacterium
GTTTCATTCAAAGTCACAGCCCCGCTGTCATTACGACTCGCGCTTTGCGCTCCCATGCATAAGTTCCACCAGCCAAATCAAAGATTTGGGGTGTCACTTATCTTGAACGAAACGAAGTGTAGTGAAGAATCTAAGCGGGAAATGAAAGTACCGTTTCTCTGTTCTCCGACTCAGATCCTTCGGGCACAAGTGCCCTCGCGACGCAGATTTTTCGTCAGACGAAGATCGGAGCGGGAGGTTGAGGGCGCGTATTTGCATACGTGATCGCCGACGACTCGCGATCGATCTGACGTATTGCACAATTTATGCAAGCGAGGCTCCTCGCGACGCAGATTTTTCGTCAGACGAAGAATGGAGCGGCGAGGACGAGGGCGCGTATTTACATACGTAACCGAGTCAGCGCCGCGAACATTCTGACGTAAGCGCCCGAGGTTCTGTAAGCTCGCTTGCGGGCTTGCAGGTTCTCGGCAAGATGTGCATACGCGAGCAGGCTCGCGGAGGCATGTCTGAGCGGTGACGAAAAATATGCAAGCGAGGCTCGAGGATGACAGTCGGGAAGGTATCCTTGCCAAACATTTTACGCAATTTCCTATACAAAAAGCAAAAGAAAGCATCCTGCGCGTGAAGCGAGGATGCTTTCTTTATATAGATATCAGAATCTTACTCCGAATTCGACGATAAAATCGTGCCACAGCTTGTAGTACTTGCCGTAAAGATGCACTCCGTCACCCGAGTATTCCGCTCTGAGGTTTCCGTTGTCATCATCGAACAGGTGCTCGAGGGCAAGATAGAACACAGTATCATTGTCGGCGAGCGCCGAAAGCTTCTGGTTCAACAGGTCTATTCTCGAGTTTGAGAAGACGTTGGGGCTTGAGTTTGATTTTGCCTTTGAGACGTGCATATTCGACTGAATGATGATCCTTGCATTCGGCTGGTAGGCTTTGATAGTCTCTATCAGCCTTGAATATGTAGCCGCAATATGATCGAGATCTCCGCCGATCTCGTTTATTCCCAGAAGGATGAATATCTTGCCGAACTGTCTGCTCGACAGAAGACCTGCAAGATCATATCCGCCCGTGCCTGTCTCCGATCCGCCCTGAAATGCATTATACACGCTCATGGAGGTCCTGCCGAAATAGGTCGCCCCCTCTACTCTCGCGTAGGTATAGAAGCCGACCGTTCTCGAGTCTCCGAGGAAAAGCACATCCGAAAAATAATCCTTCGGCTCCTCGAGGGCTTGTGTTTCGGGCGGTGTTGTTGTCTCGGGCGCAGCTGTTGTCTCGGGAGATCCGGTCTCGGGTGTTTGTGTTGTTTCGGGTGATACTGTTTCGGGCGTTTGCGCCGTCTCCGGTGATTGCGTTGTCTCGGGTGATTGCGTTGTAATCTGCTCCGAGGTGGTCACCGGAGGAAGAGAGGGCATAATAAACTCGGGGGCGTCTGCCGCTCCACCGTCTGCACCGTCGACCGCACCGTCGACCGAGGGTGTATCTGAGATCAGCGGAATATTCAGCGCCTTGGCTACGGATGCTCCGCCGAAGACCGCTATTCCCGCTATCAGTGCGATCAGCGCTGTGACCGCAAGAGATATAAGCAGCCACACGCTGCCGCGGCTTTCGTTTTTCATGCTTATGACCTTTCCTGCCGCCTCTGCCAATGCTGCGGCAAAATCAATACTTTGTTCCGTAGGTAAGGACAAAATCGTGCCACATGACGTAATACTTTCCTATGAGATGTGTTCCGTCATATGAGTATTCGTCCTTCATGTTTCCGTTGCCGTCATCGAAGATATGCTCGATCGCAAGATAGAACACCTTGCTGTTGTCGGCAAGTCCGCTGAGCTTCTGATTGAGCTCGTCTATTCTCGAGTTTGAGAAGACGTTGGGCTGCGAATCCGCCTTTCCCTTTGTCACGTGCATATTCGACATGATTATTATCTTGGCATACGGCTGCTTTTCCCGGAGCTTGTCGATGACCTTTTGGAAGTTGGTTACTATATAGTCGATATTATAGCCTATCTCGTTGATGCCGAGCTGGATATATATCTTGCCGAACTGCCGCTCTGACAGGAGCTTTTCGAGATCCTGCCCGCCCGTGTGCGAAAGCTGTCCGTTGAATACGTTGAACACGTTCATCGAATTTCTGCCGAAATAGGTCGCTCCCTCCACTCTCGCATATGTGTAGAAGCCTGCCATTCTCGAATCACCCAAAAAGAGTGCATCCGCAAAATAGTTTCCGGGGTCAGGAACGGGCGGAGCGGGAGGCGTTGTGTCGGGTGGTGTTGTTGTCTCGGGCGCTGTTGTTGTTTCGGGCGCCGTTGTCGTTTCGGGCGCCGTTGTTGTTTCGGGCGCCGTTGTCGTTTCGGGCGCCGTTGTCGTTTCGGGCGACGTGGTTGTTTCGGGCGCCGTTGTCGTTTCGGGCGCCGTTGTTGTTTCGGGCGCCGTTGTTGTCTCGGGCGCCGTTGTTGTCTCGGGCGCTGTTGTTGTTACCGAGGGGGAAGCCGGAATGAGCGTCTGCGCTTCGGTTTCCGTGCTTCTGTCCGAGGTCTGTCCGTCAACGGAGCCCATATGCGCCTTTCCTGCTATCAGAAGTCCTGCTGCGCAGGCGATGGCAAGGGAGGTTACTATCGCTACTATCAGCTGTACACTGTTCTGATCTTTTCTTCTCATGATCTGAACCTTTCTATCCAAAAAACTATAAACTGCCGATCAATAGACCATCGGATTTGCTCCGTCGCGGAATATGAAATACACCGACATCCAGAACAGCACGAGCATGATCGGAACTATGATGAAATGCTTTTCCTTGAGCCTCTCGTATATCCTGCGGGGAAGCGGGGTCAAAAACAGTATTCCCGCAAGCATATAGGGAAGCGAGTCACCGAGGTGGAACAGCACGTCTGTGCTGCTTACGTATTCGGGCGTTTCTCCGAAGAACGGAAAAAGTCTCGCAAAATATGAGCCGAGGCCCGAAAGTGTCGGAATGAATGTGTTGAACAGGACCCAGGAAAAGAGTATCACTGTCGGAAGGTACACGTGCGAGAGGATGGGTGCTTCGGTGATCCTGCGCAGAGGGGTGAATTTTTCGAGCAGTATGAACACAAACAGCATCCCCGCCCAGAGCAGGAAGTTCACTCCGCTTCCGTCAAAGCAGAGGGCGTGCCATACTCCTGTCAGGAGCCATACAACGAAAAGATTGAATACTGTCCTTGCCCTCGTGCATCTGCTTCCGCCGAGGGGAAAATACACATTATCCTTGAACCATTGGCCGAGCGTGATATGCCAGCGGCGCCAGAACTCACTGACGGAGCGTGACATATAGGGATGGGTGAAGTTGTCGGGGGTCTCATAGCCGAGCATACGCCCGACCCCTCTCGACATCAGAGAATAGCCGTAAAACTCGAAATACAGATACAGCGGATATGCAAAAAAACCGAGCCACGCAAGCGGGGTGGATGCCGCATCCGTACCGATGGCGCTTATTCCGTACATGCCCGCTGTCCACACTCTGACTATCCTGTCTGCGAGCAGTATCTTCAATGCAAGTCCGATTATGAATTCATACAGTCCCGCATTCACCATTACCGCCGTAATTCTGCCCCGATCCGACTGTGCTCTGTAGTCCGAATAGGTCTGGATAGGTCCTGAGAGTATCTGCGAAAAGAGCATCAGATACGAGCCGACAGCAAAAAATGACGATTCTGCCCTGATCCTTCTGTCATACACCTGACGAAGATATGACATACACTTGAACATATAAAAGCTGAAGCCGATAGGAGCCGCAAAGGAGACTACAGAGAACGCCGCGCTTACCTCAGTAAGCATCCCGAGCACCTTAGGCGAGAGCAGGAAGAGGGCATTGAACGCCGTACCCGCCGTAAATACTGCCCTGCGGGCAGCCCCGCCGAGAATACCGATAAGATACCCGAGCAGATAATTGAGCACTGCCAAAGAAAAGAGCAACAGCACAAACCATATGCTTTTGCCCGAGGCAAGAAAATAAAAAGCTATGCTTCCTGCAAGCAGGAATGCATCTCTGACCCTTCCCTTCACGAACGAGGACAGAGCAACAAAGCACGGTAGAAATATAAAAATAAAATCCGGACTATATAAACTCATACGCGTCTCCGCATCACAGACATTAACAGTATATATATAATAGAGCTATTATAGCACACTCCGATTCAAAAATCAACAAAAAGAGAAACAATATGCTCCGTTTCCACAATTTTTTTTATACGTTTTTAAAACAAGGCAAACAACAGCCGTTAAGATGTCATTTAAAACAAAAAAGCTGTCCTTATTCGAATCTCCTATGCGCTAAAAAAGGATCCCCTTCACGCACCGGGACCCTTTTTTGTATTCTGTTATCTTATACAGCCTCAATCTTCATAATCGTCATCTTCATCAAGATCCTCGTCCTCTAAATTATCATCGGCGGGAACAACGGTATCGGAATGCACCTGTCTCTGTGAAACGGAAGGCGGTGCGGGCTGATCCTTTTTTCTTTTTGCTATAACGATAATGACGACAACGGCTGCCGCCACCGCAAGGACTGCTATTATTACCAGCGGAAGCACAAAGCCGATGCCTCCTTGGGGCTTTTCTGTATCGCCCGTAGTATCTGCAGACTCGGCGGCGCTTGTATTTTCGGGTGCCGCGCTCTCATCCCCTGTCTGCGGGGCTGTCTCGGGAAGGGTATTCTCGGGAAGCTCGAGCATGATCTTATAAACGAGCTCCGCTCCGCTTTGCGCAGTTACCCTGACGCTGATGCTGCCAATGCCATCTCCCTCGCTGACATATTCCCCGACGCTGACCGCGGATACCTCCATTGCTGCCTCTGCGCTCACCTTCGGTATGACACCGTCTCTCAGCTTAACTCTGTACTCATGCACGTCAGCGGAAAATTCGGGCTCGAGCGTATATCCCTCGATCGAAAGAGAGGCTAGGGCGGCATTTGCGCTCTTGGGTCTGGTGATATTGATGATATATGTACGTGTGGTGCCGTTCTCTGCGGTGACCACAACGCTCACGGGCGTGGTCTCTCCGGGCGCTACGGCATTCGAAGCTACCGTCCAGTTGGCATTGGCATCCTGGGTCTTGGCATCTATCTCTACCGTCTCGACATTCTCTGCGACCTCAGCGGAATACTCGGTCACTCCCGATGCAAACTCGGGTGTAATGGTCACGTCCTTTATCGAAAGGGATGAAAGAAAGCAATTGGCTGACAAGGGGCGCGCTATCGAGGTGCTGTAGGAGCATCCGCCGGCAGAGATATCGCGCTCGCCGTCGCTGAAAACGACGTCGGATACGCTGACATCAAACTTCTTACCCACCGCCGCCGAGGGCGACACCTTGAAGGTGAGCCTGAATATCGGCGTTCCCGCAGGCACGGGCGAGGCGAGGTTCTCCTTATAGAACATGAATCTGTCCCCTTTTATCTGTGCGGTGCATCCTCCGCTTCCCGCAGGGGAGGCAGAGCTCAGGGTGAGCACCGAGCTGTCATAGCTGAATCTGCCCGTTCCTCCGTAAATATCTCCGCCCGCACAGTAGGTCAGGGTTATCGTATCTCCCGCATAAACTCTGTTCTCTCCGGTGAGGCTCATGCTGTGGTGTGCACTCGCAAAAACGGTGCACAGGCTGACAAGGATACAGGTCAGCAGGACGGTAATACTCAGTTTCTTCAAGGTTAGTCTCCATTTCTGTCAAAAAAGGAAAAACAGTGTCGGAATTTGTCAAAGCATGCTTGTTTTTTGTCAAAGCATGCTATATAATATGATTGTTACATATAGTATAATAACAGATTCTTCGGACGAAATCAAGGGCAGGACAGAAAACTATGCATAATTCGACAAAAAAATTACTGCGAGGCTGCGCACTTGTGCTGGTTCTTGCTGCTTTGTGCAACATCACCATCGCGTACGCATCCGAGGAGGGCACGGGGCTCACCGAGCCCGAAGCAACACAGTCTCCCGTCTCCGGGCAGGAAAGCAGCGCACAGACAGCACCGCCCGACAGCGCTCAGAGCTCGAGCACACAGACATCTCCTTCCGACACGAATGCACCCGCACCTCCCGATGACGGTGTCAGATACGATCCCGCACGCGACGGTATCCTCTCGGGATACTACCATATAGATCAGCTGGGCGCATACATCTACGGAATATCCCCCGGAACCTCGGGAGAAAAGCTCAGACACGTATGTCTGCCCTCGACCGTCACCGTCTCCTCGGCTACCGTAGGAACGGGAAGCACGGTCACTCTCGGGACGCATTCGCTAAAGGCTATAGTAACGGGCGACCTTAACGGAGATTCGGTCATCAACTACACCGACCTCAAGCGGATGGAGGCTCCTCTGCTAAGATCCGGCATTGCGGATGCGGCAAGAAAGGCAGCCGATATCAACCATGACGGTGCACTCAGCATCACCGATTTTATCAAGCTCAAGGCGACCCTCGACAGCACCGAGAGCCCGGGTAAGATCTCTCTTCCCTCAAAGAAGCCTTCAAAGGTCGCGCTGCTTCTCGCACCTAACGCCTCCTCACGCTGGGACGAGGCTGTACCTGCGGGAACGGCAGGCTATTTCCCTGAGGACGGGTCGATCGTCTCCGTATCCGCCGACGGCAGAATAACCGCACATGAAAAGGAAGGCAGCACCTTCGTCTATGCAGCAGATGCAAGCGGCAAGCCGCTCGCCCGCAGAATGGTGACAGTCCTTGCAGAGCCCGCTTCGGTCAGCTTCTCACGGGGAAGCCTCGTTATGACGATGGGACAAAGCACAAATGTCACTCCGATATTCAATCATCCCGTAAGCATGAACGTGACCTGGTCATCCTCAAACGACGCTGTCGTATCCGTTTCGGGCGGCTCTCTGAGTGCGCGTTCAACAGGAAACGCCTCCGTGCGCGCTACCCTTTCCTCCGGAGCATATGCACAGATCGAGGTCAAGGTAGTGTCCCCCATAACCTCAGTCTCGCTCGACCGCTCGATATACAAGCTCAAGCCGAGCACGACAAAGAACATAATGATCTCGGCTTATCCCTCCACGGCGGCGTGCTCCTATTCGATCACAAGCTCAAATCCCTCCGTGGTCAGCGTTTCGGCCGACGGCGTTCTGCGCGGGCTTGCCTACGGAACCGCAACCGTAACGGTAACCGAAAAATTCAGCGGGCTTGCCGCGAGCGCCACGGTGCGTGTGTGCGACGTCAAGCAGATAGCGTTCACCTTCGATGACGGTCCCGCTCAGGGCACGGGCAAGCTGCTCGACTTCCTTGCCGCCAACCATATGAAGGCGACCTTCTTCGTAGTAGGAAACAGACTGAACTACTACCCCCAGTATCTTAAGAGGATAGTAAACGAGGGGCACGAGCTCGGATATCATTCGTATGACCATTCAAAGCATACCCTGCTAACCGACGAGCGCATCCGCTCGGACTTCCGGAAGTCAAACAGCATGGTCAGGTCTATCACAGGCGAGGACTTTACTCTCTGGCGTGCTCCCGGCGGCTCGCATGACAATAGAGTGCTCAACTGCATTCCCCTTCCCCACATCATCTGGTCGTTTGACACGCTCGACTGGCAGCTGCTCAACGCCGACAAGGTCTACCAGACCATCGTGAGCAATGCCGATGACGGAGACATAGTTCTTCTGCATGACCTGCACATGACGAGCGTCGACGGTGCTATCAGGGCAATGGCTGAGCTCAACCGCGGTGACTTTGAATTTGTTACCGTAACCGAGATACTCTCGAGAAACGGCACTCCGCCCGCTCCGAGCAGAACCTATTACCACGGTTAAGACAAAGCATCAAAAAGGATACGAAAACGCATCATACTGCGGTTTTCGTATCCTTTTTTATTATTCAGAAATTGTTACACGGCTTTTTACTTTGCCGGAACGTATATTCTCAAATGGCACGCCGCCTGAGCGTATATCTGCGAGATATCCGTCTTCGGCTTTGATGCGATATTCCAGGTAAGGAAATTGGCATCGGATGCAAAGGCGGCGTCAAGCACATAGACAGGAGACGATCTCATGCCCGGGCGCGTTCCCGTGTACTTCGCGTTCTCCTCTGTGAATTTCTCGAGCCTGTACTGCCAACCGTCGTCGCATATTATCACAGAGTCGACGGGGATCTCGGAGAGAGAATACTTCCGCGCACAGCAGACGTTCTGCTTGTATGTGCTTCCCGATTTCGGTGTATGTGTCCTTGCATCCGCGGTGCTGTTATAATAGGTATTCTCGAGATAGTCCCACTCGAGCAGAGTATATTTGGTAAGGTCTATATCGTAAGTCTGTGCCAAAACAGAATCGGCAACAAAAAAGTCGGCGGGATCGAGCACGATCGAGGGGTCGATTATCATTTCTCCCGGCTTTTGTCCCGACTTTACGGTGGATTCGGTAACGGCTAAGGGCGAGCTGATCGCATTGTTTACTGCCTCTGCCGCCGCACGGAGCATGTCTGCGTTTATTCCCGAGGCGGCGGGGTTGTACTTGATGGCGGATGCATCAACACCCGTGAAGGTGCACGCCCAAGTCAAGCCTGTCACGTATCTTCCGATCCGGTAATCCATGTGGTATCCGTCGCGGGTCAGCGTGTCTCCGAGATATGAGGTACGCAGATTCTGCACCGCTGTTCCCGCGGGAATAATATACTCTATGCGCTCCTCCTCCTCGACACAGCTCTTGACACAGCTCACGATCATGCCGTACATTTTCTTCTGGTCCTTGCCATAGCTCGCAAATGAGCTGTGTGTGCTGTTTTGCTGATATGCCCAGGTCTGGTGCCATACGAGCTTTGCATCGGGACAGGCGCGGCTAAGTGTGTCGGCGAGCTTCTCGAGTGCGGGAACGTAGCTTCCCGCGACCCCCGACACGCCCGATGCCTGCTGCATGGTGATGTAATCCCACTTTTCGTCCGAAAGCGCACTTGACATCGTATAGCCCTCGGTCGAGCCCCAGGTGCCGTTTGTATTCTTGAAATACTTATATGAAGCGCTGTTCCCTCCCGCAAAGGTGCAGTGTCTCTCAAGCGAGCAGCCTCCGTAATAGAGATTGCCGAGCGTGATCTCCTCTACCCCTGCGCTTTTGAGCAGCTGATAGAGATATTCCATCGCATCAACAGAGAAGCTGTTGCCGACGGCAAGTATCTTCAGCGACTCAGGTACCCCCGAGGAAGCGGTAACGGTCGTTTTCAATGCGCTCGGATCTGCGAATGCCTCGGGCGCTTTGCTCTCTCCGTCATCAGATCCCTCTGTCAGATCCGTTGCTTCTCCGAATTCCCCCGTATCAGTTTCGGTAAGGGCAGCATCCGAGCAGGCGCTGAGCGCAATGCATACCGCAAAAAGCATTGCTGCAAGCAGGATGTGTAATTTCATGATCTACCTCTTATATATATTTTTTTAATCATATTTCGGTTGTCCGTGCGCGCTTGATAAATTCTATGGGCGAATATGACATTTTCATACGGCGGATGCCCTCGTCGCCGAGATCATCCTCCATGTTCACGTATTGTATGTCCGCGAGGTTGTCGAGCACGAACTCACGGCAGAGCAGATTCCACGCTCCCCACACCTCGCGCTTTGCCCTCAGCACATGGATATACAGCATCGAACGCTTGACAAAGCCGACAGCGACCCCGCACACCTCTCCGTCAACGCGCAGAAGCCCTCCGCGCAGAGACAGCCGCTCGAGATTGAATAGCGAATCGTACACTATATCGACCCCTGCACGGTAATACTTGCTTCCGTCATCGGGATACTGAGAAAAAAGCGCGTCCGCGAACGCCACGGCGTCGGACAGGTTAACATCCGTTATTCTCTCATATCCCCACGAGGCGTGCTCCCGCTGGAGCTTTCTTATATTTGTGCGCTGAGTATGATACCTCGGACCCTCGAGCATAGCAAGACTGCGCGCATCGTAGATATAATCCGAGAGCTCATCGGACAGCTCGTATCCGCATCTATAGTGCTTTGCGGTAAGCTCAGCCGCATTTGCCGTTCCGTGAACGGTCAGGGGAAGCCTGTGCATGTCTGCATACTCGCGAAGCATATCGAGCGTTTGTGCATTGGCTTTTGTAGGTACGAGATACTCTCTGTGTGTCCTGTCCTCCGACAGCACAGATACAAAGAGCACTCCGTCCCGCACACAAACGGCGGGCGAGTAGAGCCTCCTCATTCCAAACAGCAGTCCGCCCGGCGTATAGTCGCACAGCATATACCCGCACTCCGAAAGCAGCGGTACTATGCTCTCGAGCAAGGAGATGCTGAGCGGGAAAAACTCGAGCGGCTCCTTTTTTTCGTAATTATCTTGTGTTAATTCTTGCATTTTTCCGTTTTTTCCTTGTACTCAAGGGCGGTCATTCCCCACCACTCGAGATCCTTGTATTCTCCTCCGTGGTACAGCATGGAACGGAGGATCCCCTCTCTTCTGCATCCGAGCGCTTCATGCAGGCGGATGCTCGCATCGTTGCCCGAGACTATACGGGCGTTATATTTGTTCAGTCTGCGCTCAAGAAAAGCATAATCGAGAAGCATGCGCATTGCGCTATAAGCATACCCGTGCCCGCGCTCGCTTGCACAGATAAAGGATGCTATCTGAAATGTACCCGCGCGCGCATCGACATCGTAGAGATCAAAGCTCCCGAGCACTCTGCCGTCCTCTGCGGATATCAGCGTCAGATCGAGCCTGCCCTTTTTCTCCGCGGTGCGCAGAAAGCGCCCGAAGCGCGCCTTTGCCTCTGTTTTGTCTGTCGGCGGCTCGGTCTCGGTATAGTAGTGAAAGCGTGTCTCGCTCTCAAAGTAATTTTCGTAAAAATGAACCCAGTCGGATGGGTGCGTCGGACGCAGGATCACCCCGTCCCTCTCCCAAAAATACGGCATTTCGTGTTACTCTCCTGTGCTTTCGGTCAGATATTTGACAAGCGTAATAACGTCGCGGTTATTGACCCTGCCGTTTTTGTCCGTATCAGCGCATTCGGCAAATATCCCCGTCTGCCATCCGGCAAGATAGCGGACCAAAAGCGTTATATCCGAAATTGTCAGTACTCCGTCATGGTCGGTGTCTCCCGCACATTCTCCCGCCCCTGCGGTAAAGTATACATATCCCTCAGCCGAGGTATATCCCGCTTCTGTCGCGGTACACTGCTCCCCGCCGATATAAAAGACGGTATCCGAGCCGATGAATGCCCAGCCGAACTCGCACAGCACCTCTGCTCTGAGCGCATACGTTCTGCCCGCCTTGAAGCAGCCCTCCACCGCATGCAGCTCTCCGCTCACGGGATCAAGCTCGAGATACTCCGCTTTCGTCAGCGTATATCCACTCCCCTCAGCCGAAACGCTATCCGTCCGGGGAAGCCTTCCTCCCTCGGGAGGTATTACGCCTGTCAGAAAAATACTGTCGAGCGTTTTTGCAAGAGGTCTGTAAAAGCACAGCGTGATCTCGCTTCTGCTGATGCTCTCAGGCGTGACGGCGCTCATTGCCTCATACACCTTCGTGCTCTCAGAGAAGCAATAGCCCTCCTTGGCTCTTGCGGTTATCCTCAGCTCGTATATTCCCGCGGCATGGAAAAGCTCCGTGCTCATAACGTAGCTTCCTTCACCTATAACATGCTCGGTGAGCTCAAAGGAGAGCGTGTATTTCGGGCTTGCGGTAAGGAAGGGGATCACCTTGAAGGAGGAAGCGGAGGCTCCGTCCTTTATGCTGTCCGCCTTGAACCTCAAGGATGAGATCAGCGCATCCGTCTTGTATTCTTCATATATATATAGATACTCTCCCGAGCCGTTTCTGTCATCGAGTCTTTCTCCGTTCAGATACAGTATGACCGTATCCGCAAATTCATATCCGGCCTCTGCTCTGAGGGTGATATCGAGAGAGTAGGTCTTGCCGTGATCGAACGAGCTTACCTCAACGTATGACGAGCCGTCATAGGTGCTCCATCCCGCATGCTCGGAATAATAACGGACGCCCGAGGGTGTGACGGGCACGGGTGAGGATGCATCTTCTCCCGCCACCGGCAGGGTAATTCCCCAAAGCTCAACAATTTCTATGACCGAGCTCAGCGAATAGCGTATACTGCAAAGCACCGCTCCCCCGTCATGCTCGACATCGTAGTATTCCGTGCCGAGAACGCATACGGTAAATGCATCGGGGGAAGGATAGTATCCGCTCTCAAACTCGATCCGCAGAGAAAGGCGGTATTCATACCCGCGTGCAAACTGCCCCGAAAACGGAACGTACCCGCCCTCTGCCGTATCAAACACGAAGAATTCCCCGCTTACCGTGCAGAAGGGAAGATCCGCACCGAGAGAGCCGAGATCGGCTGTGTTTCCTTCCTTGACCTCGGGGACACCCGTTATGCTGACACATCTGACATAGTCATCGGTATCGAACGCCATCATATAGGAGAGAGCGCCCTCTGTATATTCTATTGTATCTACATACCCGCCGTTTATATAAAGCGGCACGCCTCCCATCGGAAAGCAATATCCCTCATGTGCGGTGACGGTGATGCTCAGATAATATGTCCTCCCGAGCTCAAAGCTCCCCTCTGCGGGAAGCGTTTCGCCTGTATCCGAATCATATTCATCCCATGCGGAGCTGACACTGTAAAAAGCATCCGATGGGGCGGTCAGCGCCACGGGGGCTTTTCCTGCGGACACATCGATATCTCCTGTCAGGTATAATGCATCTATTTCGGTCAGTGCCGATGCGCAAACGCAAAAAAGCGGCACACATATGACCGCGCATATCAACGCTATCCAATAATACACAGATCGGCTCACTTATATCTCCCCTTATACGGAATAAGTTTTATATCTAATACAGTATAACACAGCGCAGTACTTTATGCAACGCTTTTTTGCTTGACATATCATGTGTTGTATGTTAAAATGAGAAAAAGTTATGTCATCGGCACACCTATATTCAAAACACGACCCCCTCTGCTTTGCCATCTCAAAGCAGCTTTTTAATGAAGGTACATAATATGAAAAAAATATTCAGAATAGCGTGCGCTATCTTTGCTTCCGTCATACTGCTTGCCCACTTCTGTGTTTTCGCAGGCGTAGCAAACGGCGAGGCGGTCATAGTCCTTGACTCGGTCTCGGGTCTTCCCGGGCAGAGCGTGGACGTTAACATGACGCTTACCAAAAACCCCGGTATCACGGGGCTGCGCTTCAAGGTGGCTTACGATTCATCCAAGCTTACACTCGAGAAAGCCGTGTACACGAAGATCGGCGGCGGCGGTCTTACCGCAGTCAATCTCAAAAACAATCCTGTGGTACTGCTCTGGAACGTCAGCCTCTATGAATTCACAGATACGGGCGTGCTCGCTACGCTCACCTTCAAGATAAAGGAAGGGGCGGCTATCGGCGACAATCCGCTCAAGGTGACCTGGGGAAGAGGCGACTGCATCGATTACGATCTGAAGAACCTCGTGATGGACGTCACAAACGGTAACGTTCATGTGGATTATGACGGCACTAACTGCAAGCATGAAACGAAGACAACAAAGGTGACAAAGGAGCCCACCTGCACCGAGAGCGGTGTCTTCGAGGTCTCGTGCAACACCTGCTCCACCGTCCTCAGCTCGGGGGATCTCGCGCGAAAGGATCATGCATATGGTGCTCTCATCGTTACAAAAGAGCCCACCTACACCGAAATAGGCCTCAAGGAGCAGAAGTGTGCCGTTTGCGGTGATATCAGAACAGAGCCTATAGACGTGCTCGACCCGCCCGAGACCGAAGAGGAAACAGAACCCTCGCAGCCAGTATCCTCCGACACGTCCGCACCCGATACAAAGGTGCCGGATACCCAGCTCTCCACCGATGCCGTAACTCAGCCCGCAGCTCCTATCGAAACATCCCCCGCGACCGGCGATGATACGATGGTCTATCTTGCCGTGTGCACTGCCGCACTCGTGCTGATGCTGCTGCTTGTAGTCTCTAAGATCAGGGACAGAAGGCGGTTCAAGTAATAGACAGATAAAAATAGAGGCGGGGAGAAACTTTTCTCAAAAAGTTTCTCCCCGTAACCCTTTTCAAAAACTTTTGGGAATGGGATAAGAATAAATCTCAATATTGTGTGCCGACCGCTTTGGCCGACGCTTTTTTCTTTGCCTCAAGCTCGATGCGGTTATCGGAATAGTATGGTCGGCAGCTTGCGTGGCTTGCCTCGCTGAGCCTTCCCCGGTGGGGGAAAAGCTTTGCTTCGCTCCGTTTCGTTTCTTTTACAATCAACTTGATTTTCGCCTTTTCGGCAAACCCTTCGGTGATATCTGACACTATAAATACGAACGTTCCCGAAAATCCAACGAACGCGCCGCGCCGGTTGAAAAGGGTCATGCTCCATGGTAGACTCTGATTAACCTACGGTTGACAGGGGTAAACCAAGCGGTTATTGAACGGGGAGCGTCCATCCTGTAAAA
Source organism: Eubacteriales bacterium (assembly GCA_045586105.1). Taxonomy (GTDB): domain Bacteria; phylum Bacillota; class Clostridia; order Oscillospirales; family CAG-272; genus JAZMZS01. Next base: position 14,423 of record JAZMZS010000221.1, read on the forward strand.
TTACCCTTGACAGCGCCGACTTCTTTCTGTTATCATAATAGCATCAACAAAAAGAAAGGAGGCATTATCATGAGAACTACCTGCATCTATTACACACGATCACACCTACCGAAGAAGAATGCCTCTTTTTTCGTTATCTCAGGGTAACTTAAAAAGTATTTTTGCGGCTCTTCCGTTGCGGCGGGAGAGCCGTTTTTCTTTTTCGGCAACAGCAAAGGAGAGATTCTATTGGCAAAGGACAAAAAAGACAAAGCAAAAGAAAAAAAGAAAAAGCTGACCCTCTCGCGCACCGTCTCCAACATCGGCTTTGCGCTCGGTCAGGTATGGAAAGTATCGAAATGGTACTTTATCTTCTATTTCGGCATCACATTCATCAACGCCCCGCTCGACTTTCTCACGGGCTCCTTTCTTATGAAGCTGATAGTGGACGGGATCGAGAACGGAGTGCCGAGATCATTTATTCTTACCTATATGATAGTTATGGGCGGGATCTACATCACGGTCAGCATCACGCAAAACTATTTCTGGAACGTAAAAAGCCCCGAGGCGACGGTAAGCATATCGGCTTCGCTCCAGAAGAGGCTGTTCAAAAAAGCGGGCGAGGTGGATCTTGGCTGCTACGAGACGCCCTCCTTCTACGACAAGTACGTAAAGGCGTTTGACGAGACGTCGGGAAGGATATACAAGGTAATGAACACGATCTCGAATCTTATCTGGCGCGTGGTCAGTCTGCTCTGCAACTCGTTTCTGATATTCTTCATCGACCCGTGGCTGATACTGTTCGGGCTCTTTCCGCTTCTGCTCGGCTTCGTGAGAAAATGGGCAAACCGCCTCAGCCACGACCACACCGCAGAGCAAAAGCCGATAGACCGGGAGGTACGCTACATACGCCGCACCTTCTATCTCGGCGATTACGCAAAGGAGATGCGTACGGGAGGCATGCCATCTCTCATGCTTGAGGGGCTCGGCACTACCTTCGGCAAATTCAGGGATCTCAGGATCAAATACGGCTTCAGGCACGCATTGGCACGTTTCGTGCAAAACGTCGGGCTCGACGTAGTGTGCGTGCTCGGCTCCATGCTGTACGCGGCGTGGAGGACGATAGCTCTCGGAGAGATGTCGATCGGAGACTGTATCGTTATCTTCGGCTCTATCGGAACGATATCCTGGTGCCTGAGCTCGCTCGTATCGAGCATTGCGGAATTCGGAGAGCACTCGCTGTTTTTGGAGGACGTGCGCTACTTTCTCGATTACGAGCCTTCTATCAAGGAAGACCCCGAGGCGCCCGAGGCTGAATGCGGGGTGCTGAGGCTCGAGGGGGTATCCTTCCGCTACGAGGGCGCGGAGGAGAACGCACTCACCGACGTCAGCATGGAGGTACGCGAGGGCGAGCGTATTGCGATAGTCGGACACAACGGCTCGGGAAAGACCACGCTCGTAAAGCTGCTTCTGCGCCTCTACGACGTGACCGAGGGCGCGGTCACGCTCTCGGGCAGGGACGTGCGGACGCTGAAGCTATCCTCGTACAGAGATATGTTCAGCTCGGTCATGCAGGATTTCAAGCTTTTCTCGCTCTCTGTGCGCGAGAACGTAACTATGCGCCGTGAGCGCGAGGGAGATATTGAGCTCGTGACCGAAGCGCTCAAAAACAGCGGAGCGTATGAAAAAGCAGAATCGCTCGATCACGGCGTAGAAACGCTTCTCACGCGGGAATTCGACTCGGACGGAGCAAACCTTTCGGGAGGCGAGGGGCAGAAGGTGGCGCTCGCGAGGGTCTTTGCGGCAGATACGCCGTTCATAATTCTCGACGAGCCGTCAAGCGCACTCGATCCGATCGCGGAGCACAAGATGTTTTCCAACATGATGCGCGCATCCGAGGGGAAGAGCGTGATATTCATCTCACACCGTCTCTCAAGCGCAGTCGACGCCGACCGCATCTACCTCATGGATCACGGACGAGTGATCGAAGAGGGCACGCACGCGTCTCTGATGGAGAAGAACGGCACCTACGCCGAAATGTTCAGGATGCAGGCGGAAAACTATTCTCTCGAGGAGGTGGGCGCATGACTAAAAAGCAATCGAAAGCCCCGAAGCAAAAGCTGTCGAGGATAGCCAAAAACAACCTGCGTATGCTCGCAAAGATAATACGCCTCTCTCCCGCTTACTGCATAGGCACGGTGCTTGAGGGCGTGATATGGGGTATGGTCAACTCGGCAATGGCGGTAATGAGCCTTAAGCTTTTCAACTCGCTCGATCTCGGCTTGCCATTTGCGGAGATAGCGAAAATGATCCTTTTCATGGCGGCGTTCTACGTGATCGCCTACGCCTTTGACGGGTGGTACTGGAAGTACTGGCAGCCGCTGCGCCACAGGGAGCTTCACAACAAGCTCAACGAGGAGCTGTTTAAAAAGGCAGGCACGCTTGACGTCTCCTGCTACGACGATCCCGAATTCTACAACGATTTCGTATGGGCGATGGACGAGGCAAGCGTACGCTCAAACGAGCTTCTCGGAGATATCGGAAAGCTCGTCAACCGTATCGTTGCGGCGGGAACGATCTTTACCATCCTTTTCAGCATAGATATCGCAGTCGCGGTGATCTTACTCACCAGCGCCCTGCTCTACGTCATCATCAACCAAACGGCAAACAAGATATCCTTCGAGGAGGAAAAGGAGCGCAAGCCCCTTAACCGCAAGCGTGATTACGTCAACCGCGTTTTTCACCTTCCCGATTACGCAAAGGAGCTGAGGACCTCGAAGGTATCCGAGCTTATCGTCGACGTCTTCGACCAAAACGCAAACGACCGCATCGCGCTGTCAAAGAAATACGGCAAGAAGTATTTTTTCATCTACGGAATATGCAACACCCTGCTCGGTGAGGTAGTGTATTACGCAGTCATGTTTTATATGTTCTCCCTGCTCGTAGGCGGACACATTCTTGTAGGTGCGTTTGCCGCTACCGTAGACAACACCTGGCGCGTGCGCTGGCTTCTCTCTGACTTCGTAGAGAGGATAACGAAGTTCCCAAAGCACTCGCTTTTCCTCGAAAAATACTACGGCTTTCTTTCCTACGAGCCAAAGATCCGCTCGGGCAAGCTTGAGGCGGGAGAGTTTGAGTCGCTTGAGCTGAAGAACGTGTCCTTCACCTACGATTTCTCTGACAATCCTAAGTATGAATTTCACGAGGATGACGGCAAAGCGTTAAAGGAGAAGGAAAGCAAGATTGCGCTAAGGGACGTTTCTCTCACGCTGAAAAAAGGTGAGAAGATCGCCGTAGTCGGCTACAACGGCGCGGGAAAGACTACTCTGATAAAGCTGCTTCTGCGCCTTTACGACGCGACCGAGGGCGAAATACTCTACAACGGCAGAGACATCCGCGATTACGATCTCGACGGATACAGAGCCTCGGTCGGAGCGGTGTTCCAGGATTACCGCATATTTGCGGCAAGCATTGCCGAGAACGTAATGAACGGAGCCTACGACGAGGAAAAGGACAAGCAAACGGTTCTCTGCGCGCTCGAGGCGGCGGGATTTTCCGACAAGCTTGCAACGCTTGAGGAGGGCGTCAATACCCAACTTACCCGGGAATTCGACCCCAAGGGTACGAATCTCTCGGGCGGTGAGTCTCAGAAGATCGCAATAGCACGCGTGTTTGCGCACCCCCGTGAGCTTATCATCATGGACGAGCCGTCAAGCGCACTCGACCCCGTGGCAGAGTACGAGCTGAACAAGTCGATACTTGAATTTGCCCGCGATAAAACGGTCATTTTTATCTCGCACCGTCTCTCCACGACGAAAATGGCGGACAGGATATATATGTTCGATTCGGGAAGGCTCGCCGAAGCCGGCTCTCACGATGAACTGATGGCAAAAGGCGGTAAATACGCCGAGATGTTCGAGCTTCAGGCACAAAAGTACAGAAGATAGTTAGAATAAAAGCAGGGAGAGGCGGGAAAGGCGGGGGAAACCCTTTGATAAAGGGTTATCCCCCGTGCCCCCTTCCTAAAACTTTTAGAAAAAGGATAAAAGTAAAACCTTTCTTTGTGCGCCGACCGCTAAGGTTGGCGCTTTTTTCTTTGTCCCAAGCTCGCGCGGTGCGCTCGAAGCGAAGATAGGAAAAGTAAGGTTGGTAGTAAGCGAGGCTTGCCTCGCTTAGCCTTCCCCGGTGGGGGAAGGGGGAATGTTTTGCGAAGCAAAACATTGGATGCTCCGTGGCATCCCGCGCCTAAATGGCGATGAAGGGATGGCGCGGAGAGGAAAAAACAACGAGCAATACGAGGGCAATCCCTTGTCCCGAGTAGTGCGACTA
>JAZMZS010000222.1:0-10403 GCA_045586105.1 Eubacteriales bacterium
GTCATCCGAGAAGGTAATATCTGCTGCGGTGTAGTGGAACATTTCCACGCCGAACTCGTCTGTATCGTCCTGTGCAGTAAACTTAAGGTCGATAAAGTCAACGCCTGCGGTAGCATCCTGTACGGTCACCTGTACGGTCGCTTCTTCATCATATACTACAAATCCAAGCGTCAGCGTCTCGATAAGCGTCTTGTATGCAGATGTCTCGAGGTATTCTATCTCGATAGAAGGTGCAACGTGGTCAACGGTGAGCGCCTCGTCTATTGTAGCGCCCGCGTTGTTGCCGAGAATATCACAGTTGTAATACTCTACATAGTAGTTTGCGTCTTCGGAGAAGGTGATCTCTGCATAATGGATATCGTTGTCGGTCTCGTCGGTCGTCCAGTTGTCGGGATCCTTGAGATAAGCCTCGTAATCCTCGGTGATCTCGACGGGGTTGCCCTGAACGTCGGTAGCCGTGATAACGATAGAGGTGTTTTCTGCTACAAAGTGATGCTCATCAACCACAATAGTAACGGTCTTGTCTTCCTTGTAGTAAGTATCGTTCTGAGCGTCATCGGTGGGATACTCGACGGTTATAACAGGAGCGGTCTTATCTATATGGAGCTCTCTGATCTCAACCTTCTTTTCAGCCTGAGAAAGGTCATTGTAAACAAGGCGGATCATGTAATCGCCCTCTTCCTCAAGCTCGAAGCTCGCCTTCCACTTGAGATCGCTCTCGTCCTGTGTCCACTCGGAGAGAGTTACGGGATATTCCGCGCCGTTTCTCCAAACCTTGAGTGCGGGAAGCTTGCCTTCCTTAGCAAAGAGAAGATCAAAGTTTGCCTCGGTGATAGCGAAATTAACGGTGGTCTTCTTGTCGGTGACAAAAGCATCGCCGTACTTGTCGCTCGTGCCCTCGTAACCGAACGCGACCTCGAGCTCGGGAGATGTGTAGTCAACGACAAGCTCGTTATACTTGCCCTCTTCATTCTTGTACTCAAGGGTAGTCTCGTTTCCTGCCTTATCAAACACACTGAAGCTGACCCTGCCTCTGCACTCGGTATCGTGAATATGAGTATAAGTTGCCTTGCCGGTTCCGTCTTTAGTGAGCTGATGTTCACCGATCTCTATCTCCTCGCCTGCGATATTAAGCACAAACTTATCAAAGCCGGACGTGGTCTCGGTCGCCGTGAAGGTGATCTTAGCGGGGGTGTTCTCGGTCGTTGTGTTCATATAACCGAAGAAGATAGAATCAGCAAGAGTAGCTACAGTACCTGACCAACCCAAATTCTCATAATTGATAGAGAGTTCTGAGGGGGCAGTCTTATCTATTCTTACATCATAGAAACGGACAACCTTGGTGATAGCACCCGTCTCTGCGTTTCTGAGGTATGCCTCGATCTCGTATGTCTTTTCATTCAAATATCTGTTGTCTATGGTGTAGGAGACAGAAGGACCCCAGCTGCCATCAAGAGAGTTGGTCTTGCTAATGGTGTATCCAAGAGGAGCCTCAAGCGTAACATCGCTCGTGTACCAATCCTCGTTGGTCTTCTTCTCTCCGATGATACCGATGCTGTCCTTGAGTTCCTGGGTAACTGCTACAGAAGCGATCGTAACAGTAACAGTTCTCTCGATAGCAACGTATCTTGAACCTGCTTTCTTGGTTATCTTTACCTTTGCTGTTTTGTCCGCTGCGGTGTCATCATAGGTGATCTCGCCCGTAGTTTCGTTAACGGAGATTCCGAGTTCATCATAGCCGTCAGCGATCGCAAATACAAGCTCGCCGTCATCATCATCGTAAGTAGTAACGTTGATAGATCCAGCCAAAGAGCCATATTCTACCTTCATATTATCAGCTCTGAGCTTGGGCTTCTGGCAAAGCGCGATCTTGAGAGTGTATGTAGCGGAGATCGCATTGTACTTTTCATCGGCAAGCTTGGTTGCTATAACGGTAACCTCGCCTGCTCCTACTGCGGTGATATTGCCTGCAGCGTCGATGGTAGCTATAGAATCTACAATCTGTGTTCCTGCATTCTCGATAGAGTACTCAACATTCCTCTCGGACTGTCCGCCTTCGGGAACGAGCGCACCGAGAATATTGCTTACAAGATCATTGTAGGTATAGTTCTGCTCGGTCTCTGCAAATGCAAATCCGCTCTGGTCTGCGCGGTTGACGGTTATCTCGAGAGATGCAGCCGCAGACTGATTGTAGCAATCGTCCTCTGCCTTGTAAACGGTAAGAGTGAACTTGCCGCTCTTCTTAAGCTGAAGCTTGCCGTCTTCGGTGATCTCGGCTACGTCATTACCTGCGCCGATGCCAAACACGTACGCGCCGCTGCCGTTACCGCCGTTTGCCCAGCCGTTAAGCACGATAGCCTCGGGCGCATAGGTGAGAACGGGGTTGCCTGCGATATCGCCAAAGACAACGGGAGCGTCCTGCTCAGCCTTCTTTATGGTAAGGGTATACGTAAAGGTCGCCGCATTATGCGTAGCCGTTTCTATTACGGTTGCGGTTACCTTAACGACACCTGCCTTGTTATAGGTAAGAACGCCGTTTTTGATCTCAACGCCGGCAGTACCCTCGATATTCTCGAAGGAGTACTCTACGGTAGTGTTCTCCGGCTTGGTTCCGATCACAGGGTTAACATAGGTCGGGTCTGCCGCATTGTAAACGATCTCCTGCTCTGCGCCGGATCTATCGAACCTTGCGCCATCCTGATCTGCCTTTACTGCGGTAATGCTGTATGTCTTTTCTGCCGCGTTGTACTTAGCGTCTCCGCTGATCTTCGCCTTTACCTCAACGGTACAGGGAAGCTTGAAGGAAACTGTTCCGTCTGCCGAAACCGCAGCATAATCTGCAAAGCTTGCAGCATCTACAGGGGCACCGTTTGCTGTGATCTTGCTGATCTCATAAGTTACGGTACCTGCATTCTGCTCGGTCGTGAAGACGTTAAAGAGGGTGTCCTCTACGGTAATATCCGCAAGCTCGGCGCCCTCATACATAAACTTGGCGCCTGTCTGGTCAAGCTTTATAAGAGTTACCTTCTCGGGATCGACCTCGAACGTAAACGTCTGATCAAACGCTCCGTCGCCATCCCAGTCAAAGCGGTACATAGCGCCGACGTTTGCTTTTCCTGCATAATCGGCTACGATAGTGGGATCAAGGCGCAGCCATACCTGAATGTACTGCACAGAGCTGTCCTCGGGAAGGTGCTTGGAATCTCTGTTATCCCAGAAGGAGATATCAGCGCCGTACTCGCCGTAAGCGCCGAGCTCAAGAGAATATGCAGCCTTGTTGAGCTTAGCAGCATTGAGCTTCTCTACATTGAAGTTCTCGGGAGCGGTAATGAGCGCACCTGCCCACCAGCCCTCCTCCATTCTGCCGATAGCGGCGTTTGCGGGATACCACTGGAGAGAAGCATCGTCTATGGTAAGGGTATAGTTGCCGTCGTTCTCTACAGGAGCGTTCGTGCCCGTAATGGGTGCGATCGTACCGAACTTAGGATATACCTTCTTGCCGTCCGCATCAAGCAGAGTAAGCTTGTCGGGAGAGAACTTGAGGTTGATGAGCTGCTCATAAACTCCGTCGCCGTCCCAGTCGATACGCCATGCGAAGTCAATATCGGCTTTGTTTACCTGTGCACCGATAAGAGCGTCGGGGTCGGTATGAGCCCAGAACTCGTAGTGATCCTTGCCGTCGGTCTTGCCGTCAGCCGCAAGAGACTTGCCCTCGCTCCAGCCTGTGCTTGTCTTGCTCTGGTACTTGACCTTTGCGGCATCGGCGTAATCGGGAGCTATGACCTTGAAGCCTGCCCACCAGCTGCCGTAGGGGGGATTGGTTCCGTTACCCTCGATGTAGCTGAGAGAAGCCTTGTTCTTGTAGCTTACGACAACATAGCCGGTCTCTGCCTTATCTGCTGTAAGGTCTGCGCCGAAGGGAACTACCTTGCCTGAGGTTCCCGCAGGATATACCTCGGCTCCGCCCTTGGTAAGCTTGACCTTCACGGGGTCGATGACCATCTTCACCTGAGATGCCTCAAGCGAGCCTGCGCCGTCCCAGTCAAAGGTGCAGTCGTAGACTATCTTCGTATTGTTGTACTTTGCGTTGCTGAGGCGTTCCTCATTCAAAAGTACCCAGATATCGATGTAGTGTCTTCCGTCAGCGTCCTTGCCTGCGGTCGAATTTCTGTCATTCCAGAAATTTGCCTCGGCACTTCCGTTGATCTTGTAGGTGGCATTAGCAAGCACCGCCTCATCATACATAGGCGCTGCTACCTTAAGTCCTGCCCACCAGCCGGGAGTGTTTCTGCCTATTCCGCTGTCTACGGGAGCGTACTCGAGCTCAAGGTTGCCGAATGTATATTCGGAGCCGTTCTGCGTAAGCGAGCCTGTGTACGCCGTCACCTTGTGCGAAAACATGTCATCGGTGTCCGCAAATGCAGTGGCAATTGCGGTGGGCACCATTCCTATGATCATAGCAACAGTGAGCACCAGCGACAGTATCTTCGAGGAAACGGAATTCGTTGTTCTCTTGTCCATTGTCATTGTCCTTCCTTTAAATAAGTATTTATATAAACTGTCACGATTATATACTAATGATATAAAGTAACATATTTACCGAAAAAGAAGCTTACTTCATTGCGCTCGTTATGTTCGCGTATATCCTGCCGTTGAGTATGCAGTGCATCGCAAAGGTGAACGTTACCACAAACATAAACGAGAAGTTGACGTATCCCGCACCGCCCGTGACTATCATGACCGCTGCAAGCCCCACAAGGGACACGGCAAATCCGACGTCAGCGATTATCGCAGGGGTGTTTCTGAGAAAGGAGATAAGCCCGATCCTCGAGACGGGGACGATCTTTCTGCCGTTTCCCTGTGCCTTTGCCGCCATGCGGTTCTTGTACCTGACCGCAAGCAGCGCCTGTATGAGGCAGCCCGATATAAGTCCGAGCCAGAACATTATGCCCGCCGCAAAGGATGCAGCGGATATTCCGTTGATCTGTGCCTTGGTATCCACGGGCATCAGAAGGAAGCTCGAGGAGAACACCAAAAAGCAGAAAACGGATGTATATAATAATATGAAGTCGGTTTTCGTTCTTTTCATTCTCTTATGCACCCGCTTCTATTATCTCATCGCTGTGGATAAAGGTAATATCCTTTTCTATTACAAATATTCCGCCCTGTGCGGCTCCGGGTGCGGGAGGCGTGAAGTTCGAGAGAACACAGGTCTCTCCAAATCCGCCCGGATACTTGACCTCCTGCGCGCTCTTCGCGGGAGCCTCGGCTGCGGGCTGTGCCGCCGCCTCCGCCTGAGCTGCCTGCTCCTCCGCCGTCAGTCTGGTGGTCGTTCCCGCCATTGCTACGGGAATGCCGTCCTGCGCCGGCTGAGAGAGCACCACGGTCTCGCTTGAGCCCGAGAGCACGGTCGTTTCGTTTCCTCCGAGAACGGCAGTCTCGCTTCCGCCTCCGAGGACAGTCGTTTCATTTCCTCCGAGAACGGTAGTGTCGGGAGCTATTCCCATCGACGCTGCCGCTTCTCTCTTCAGGTCATCCGTGGCGATCTTGGTCGTCTCCACGGGATGCCCCATATGTGATCTCTTCTGTGCGATATTGCCCGAGGGGGTCATCTTGTCCTCGACCTTGATCCTGCCGACCTTGGAGGTGCTCGACTTGTATGCCTTGCCTCCGCCCGCCTCGTTCTTCTGTCTGATGTCCGCTATCGCTCTCCTTGCCGTCTTACCTGTCAGGTCGCTGATAACGCTCGGGATCTTCATCAATATAAATATAAGCACCGATGCCACGACCATGATTCCGCAGAGGATCGCACTCGCTATGAATATTATTCTGTAAATGTCATATGCTTCCATTATGCGTTCCTCCTTAGTTTGATGTCTTGGAATTGATCTTGTTGATCGTTGTGTTGATCTCGCCTACAAGCGTGCTGACCTTGTTCTTGAGTGCCTCGGTATTGATCTCCTTGCTCTGTGCCTTTTCGCTTATCGCTTCAAGCATGGAGATAAGCTCATCCTTCTTTCCCATATCGCACAGGTTATTGAGGTTAAGCTCAATGACGTTGTTGACAACGCCCCAGACCTGCAGCTTGATGTCCTTTCCGTCCGCATTGTCTACCTGCTCGTTAAGATCCTTGAGCAGCTCAAGCAGAGCCTCGTACTCGCTGTACATATTATCGATCTGATCCTTGGTCTGGTATTTATCCGCCTGATTAAGGCTGTCGGCAAGCTTGCAGTAGATATCAGCCATAGGATACTTGTCGCCGACCGCTTCCTTGAACCACACAGCCGACTTCGTGTATCTGTCCTTGTTGCCTGTCTTGTAATAATAGAGGAACGACTCGCCTATCTCGTAGTAAACGTCCATGTAGGCTTCGGGGTCTGCCGCCTTCAGCTTATCCAAGACCTTGACAGTCTCGGTATTGCCGTTTGCCTTGTCTCTGTCAAGTCCGATCCTGATCTGGTCGAGCACCTTCGCCTCATCCGAATCAAGCAGATAGTCGGAGACAAGATACTTATTGAGGCGGGAATATGCATCCGGTCTCGAAGGATCGGTAAACATCGCATCGTAGTACATATCAAGCGCAAGAGCCTCGTCGGTCTCGATGTCCGCTTCATCAAGCAGTATCTCGTAGTTCGCCGTATTCGCCTTGTCTGCGGCAACGTAGCCGAAGATCGAAGTCGCTCCGAAGACAAGTGCAAGGGCGCTTGTGGTAATGAAGGTAGCAAGCTTCTTTTTCTGTCTGCCGATGAAGTAATCGTCTATTTCATCATAATGCTCAAGCGCATACATCAGCTCCGCGCATGACTGATATCTGTCATCGGGGTTACGCTGCGTGCACTTGATGATGATCTTCTCAAGTCCGCTCGAAAGCGCGGGATTGATCTGTCTGATGGGAAGTATCTCGTAGGGAGGCTGGCAGGGGTTCATTCCCGTAACAAGATGGTACATCGTCGCTCCGAGACAGTAGATGTCGGTACGGGCGTCGGTCTGTCCCATTCCTCCGAACTGCTCGGGCGCCGCATATCCGACAGTACCGAGACATGTGGTATCCGCTACGTTCTTCTCCTTGTACTCTCTCGCGGTACCGAAGTCTATGAGGGTTACGTTTCCGTCAGGCTTGAGCATGACGTTGGAGGGCTTCATATCTCTGTATATGATGGCGGGTGTTCTCGAATGGAGATATCCGAGAACGTCGCACAGCTGCTTCGACCACTCGATAACGAGATCCTGGGGCTGTGCACCGTATTCGTCAAGCGCCTTGTTCAGGGAGTTACCCTGAATGTAGTCCATGATGATGATGAACGAATCCGCGGTATCTATAACGTCGATGATACTCGGGAGGTTCGGGTGATCGAGCTTCTTGAGGATATCCGTCTCTGCGACAAGTCCCTGCTTGACCGCCTCGAAGTCAAGCACGCCGTCCTTTCTGACCTCCTTGACCGCCCACTGTTTATTCGCCTTCTCATTCATGGCGAGATAAACGACGCTCATTCCTCCCTGTCCGACCTTGTTCAGTATTTTATACTTACCGTCTACAAGCGAGCCTATTTCAAGCATCCCTCACACCTCCTCAAAATGTTCTGACAAGGACAACGGAAATATTATCCCGTTCCTGTCTCTGCTTGTTCAGCTCGATCAGATCGAGCGTGTTCCTCTCCATCGATGCCTCATCAAGAAGCATGTTGGGATGGAACTTCTGATATATCTCATTAGGTGTGATCTCGTGTCTGAAGCCGTCAGAGCAAAGCATGTAGGTCGCTCCCTGCACGCAGGGACCCGTGAAGAAATCGGGGAACACCACATCCGACGCTCCTATACATTGGAGTAGAACGCTCCTCCTGTCATCGACCTCCGCCTGCTCGGGGGTCATGTTTCCGAGAGCTACCTCGCGGGCCACGAAGGTCTGGTCATTGGTAAGCTGTGAAAAGCCCTGGCTGATCTCGTATGCTCTCGAGTCTCCGACGTTCATAATAAAGTAACCGTAGTCCGAGAGCAGCATCACTACCGCGGTCGTACCCAGTCTTACGCCGAGCCTGCCGCCGTATGCGCCGATCGTCCTGTTCTGATCGAGAAGTATCTTCTCCCACTGCGCTCTGATCGTCTCGCCGTCGAGCGGTGCATTGCAAAGAGCCGCAAGATCCTCTCTCGCCCATTTGTCAAACGCTCTGATAACAGAAGCGCTCGCGACCTCGCCCTTCGACAAGCCTCCCATGCCGTCGCACAGGATGGCGAAGCAGATCTTACCGATCGGTGTATTGATGATCTTGACCGACAGACTGTCCTGATTCGTGTTCTTGACAAGTCCGATGTCGGTAGTTGCCGAGACAATAAAATTCATCGTCCATTACCCCTTAAACTGTATTCGTTCATTCGTGTAAACCGCCGTGCGCCGTTTTGGGGAAAGAGCAGGGTATTCTGCCGGGAAATTTCGCGCAATTCTCCCAAATTCGGCTATTTTGACCGTTACATTATAGCATGCGTGTCGAACGATGTCAATACTTGTCGTAATATTTATTTAAAAAATTCTTAATATTTTATTATATATATATACATTTATGCGGAAAGCGCCCGTTTTCCCGCTCCGCCAAAGGAAAAAGCTCACCAAAAAAGCTGTGCGCCGCCCATGCGCGGAGGGGGTGCTTTTCGTTTCTGTCCGGCATTTTCGCGGCGATCGCGGCTGTTTTTTTAAAAAGACATAATTTCCGTTTTTTAAACTTTTATCTTAAGCCACACAGCGCGGCGGCAATTTTCTTTTCCATTCCGAAGCATTGGAGAATAAACTTGTTGTAATGCGGTTTTTTTCGTCTGCGGATCTGTTTAGAAGGCACGCCGGGCAAGGACGCCGCAAAAAAATCTTTACTGCTTTTTGTACGAGTTTTTCAAAAAGCTCAAAAAACGCCGCTTTCGGGGTAAAAAACGGCGTTTTTCGGGCGCACGGCGATCAAGCCTTGGCGCTTTTCTTTTTTCTGATACCCATCCATCTGCGGAGCAGAGGACGGAATATCCGCGGGGGTCTGAGCACTACTATCTTCATCTCGTTCACCTCATCTGCAGGAAAAATATATCAGTCCCACGCCGGCTATAACCACACTTTCTATCACTATCAGCATTGCTTCGGGCATGAAAAACGAGAACAGAACACCGCACCCGAATGACAGCATTCCCACCCCTAACGCTCTTATAACCGATCTTGTTCCCTTCATATCCTTCCCTCCTGCGGGATACCTTAGTATCCTCACCAGCAGTATATTCGGGCAGTCTCCCTTTTGACAATGCGGTGTCTCAATAATTCAGTAATATATAAAAATATTGACTTTTATAGCAATCATGTTTATAATTGTTATAAGATGCGGCATGTAGCGGTATCTCTCATTTTCCGCCGAATGCCGGGAGGACTGTTGGCAGGTACAAAAACATGAGTAATGACAAAAGAAACATCTACGGCATCGATCCATCTCTTCCGCATGCCGTTTTTCTCGATATAGACGGAACTCTGCTCTCGGGCGGCATGCTTCCCGAGGACAACGTCGCCGCCATCCGCAAGGCTCAGGCGGCAGGACACAGGATCCTGCTCAACACGGGCAGGGCTTATTCCTTTATTCCGTGGGACCGCTTCGGAGAGATACACTTCGACGGAGTGTGCGCGGGCTGCGGCTCGCACGTCCTGATCGACGGTAAGGTGCACCGCTCGGTCGAGGTGGACAGGGATTTTGTAAAGGAAGCCGTGCGCTTCTATCTCGAAAACGGCAAAAGCGTCTTTTTTGAAGGGGAGAGCGCATGCTTCTGGGTAAACCCGCAAAACAGGGAAAGCGCAAACAAGATGCTCGGAGCGGGAAGGTTCAAGTGCTTCGAGGTGACCGATCCTGTGCAGTTCGATCGCGAGTTTGCAAGCGAGAGGATAAGCAAATTTACCTACTGGCAGGCGGGAATGACAAGGGAGGAGCATGACTTCTGGGCAAGGAAGCTCAGGGTCATCGAGCATCCGACCTATGCCGAATCGGTGATATACGGCTGTGACAAGGCTGTCGGAATGCAGACCGCTCTCGGGGTGCTCGGCATCCCGCGTGAGAATTCGATAGCTATGGGAGACAGCGCAAACGACACCGAAATGCTCGAGTATGCAGCTTACCCCGTCGCTATGGGCAATGCTACAGAGGAAACGAAGGCTGTGTGCAGCTTCATAAGCAAAAACGCATCCGAGGGCGGTGTGGCCCATGCGCTGAGAGAGCTGCTCAGCCTGAGATAAAAAATGTGCCTGACGGCACTCTGCTGCGCTCATAATCGTTTCATTCAAAGTCACAGCCCCGCTGTCATTACGACTCGCGCTTTGCGCTCCCATGCATAAGTTCCACCAGCCAAATCAAAGATTTGGGGTGTCACTTATCTTGAACGAAACGAAGTGT
>JAZMZS010000223.1:0-2989 GCA_045586105.1 Eubacteriales bacterium
TCTGTCATAACCTGACGCCATACAAACGGTGAGCATATCCCAAAGAAGAAGGTCACGGTCAAGACCGTTTCCCACAAAACCGATATTCTTTACGACATCAAGCTTTTCCTTAAGGCTTTCGCAAACGTTTGCAACAGCACCGTAATATGCTTTCTTGCTCTTGTCTACGATTTCTTCATAGAAACCTGCATCCATGATTGAAATTTGTGTCTGGTACTTATCAGCACCGATCTTCTTGAGAAATCCGTAATTACAAAGCACTTTGATCTCGTCCTCAAGATATACGGTAGGCACACCAATCTCAAGACAAAGCTCGCTGACGCTCATAGGTGTGTAGTACGCAGCTACTAAGATCTGACCGGGAAGCTTTCTCTTTTCAAAAAGATGTACGTATTCATCTGACTTTTCTCCCGAGAAGCTTGTTCCGAGATAAAACGGTGTCGGATTAAAGCTCTTTTCTCCAAACTGTCTTTCCATTGCTATTCCTTCTTTCAAAATTTTTCTTGTTTTGAACAGATAATATTTGACGGACTCGGGAGTAAGACCTCTTTTTGCGGCTATCTCCTTGACGGAGAGCTCGTTGAAATAATAATCAACACTGCATTCTCTGTGATTCTTTGCAAGAAGGGCGATCTCTCTGTAAAGTGCTCTGTAGGATTCCTTCTGAACAGTGATCGTTTCAGGCGTGTCGGAGTTCTCGGGCTTGGCTATGCTTTCCAGATCGCAGGAGGTATTTTTCGATCTGGCTTTTAAAAAATTAGCGTATGTATTTCTCGCTACCTGCCAGAACCAGCCGTAAAATGCATCGTCGAAGCGAAGTCTGTGTGCATTTTCAATAACTGCAAGAGAAACGTCCGAGCAAAGATCCTCCGCATCCTCTTTGTTGGAAACACGTGAAAGTGACCATGCATACAAGGTTTTCAGGTTTTCGCTGACAAGCAGAGCCGCTTTTTCTTGTGTCATTCTTCTCCCTCCCTTCGTCTAATTTTGTTCTTGAAAGCTGCTTTCGTTAATACAGTAGAAAAAAGCAAATTTTGGTTAGCGGGAATTTTCAAAAAACTATTCAGCGTTTTCTAAAAGCCATTTTGCTACGCTGTCTTCTTCGTTTGACCCTATCACACCGGTAGCTGTTTCTTTCAATTCGGGGGCGGCATTTGACACGGCATAACATTCATCCGCCGCTTTGAACAGAGAAATATCGTTCACTCCGTCGCCAAAGGCTACTATTTTATCACATCCGAAAATTTCTTTTAGCTTTAATGCGCCCTTTTCCTTTGTGGCTCCCTCGGGAACGAACTCAAGGTAATAATCACTTGAATAATTATCGGCATAAAAATGGCAATGACACCTGTCCTTTAATTCTTCATAAAGCGGGAGGAGAAGCTCTTTTTTATTACAGCAGCTTATAAGGAATATTTCGCCCGTGTAAAGCTCAGATACCGTGCAGAGATAAGCACGTCTGTCCCCTGCCCTCGTTCTGAAATACTCCTTAGCTCCCTCACTTTCAAGGTGCTCCTTGGTATAAGCAAATCTCTCTTTTTCGTCTATAAGGGCATATACTCTCGGATAAATACCGACAGACAAAGCCGTATCAAGAAGGATCTTGCTTTCATCCGCTGAAAAAGTATTGGAAACAAGCCTTTTACCGCTTTTTGTCTCAACGATAAAGGCTCCGTTATAGACTACGGCAACAGAAGGAGCCTTCACCTTTTCCATAACCCTTCCTGCGGTGGATGCTGACCTTGCCGTTGCATAGGAAAAGCAAACGCCCTTTTCCAAAATTTCATTGAGAGCGTCGGCAGAAAGATCAGAAAGAGTCTGATCGCCACGAAGCAGTGTTCCGTCAAGATCTGTTATATAAAGAGTTTTCATAATATGCCTCCCTTGGTTATACCTTATATTACAATATTCTGAGCGGTTTATCAAGATACCAAAAGAAACGCCCCCGTTTTTTAGTTCAAAACGGGGGCTTAGTATTATTCTTTTCGTGCTACCCTTCCCGCAAGGCGCAGGGTATGGATGATAGGCACAATAAGTATACCGAGGCAGAAATTACCTATTCCGTGGATAAGATCAAAATAAAGACCGGCTCCTATCCACGCTATAGTCTGCTTAAAATCAAAGCCCATGAGAAGGGCTTGCATCGGGGCATAGATCGTTCCGAAAAGAAGTCCGAACACTCCTGCAACAGTCATATACACTATGGGTGCAAGCCATTTCGGCATTTTTCTCGGGAGCAGCATTACGATACCCCATAGAACCGTCCACACGTAAAGATAGGGCACCCACCACATTGAAAAGCCTGCATACAGTCCGGTCAGGACAACGTAAACGTACAATGGATAGAGTGCTTTCCATCGGTAGACCACAGTTGTTGCTACGATGAAAACACCAACGAGATGTATATTCGGCAGTGCCTCCATTGCAATATCCGAGGCAAACATCAACGCCCCGAGCATTGCAAATATTACTATCTCACGGATAGTCAGCGCCTTACTTTTCGATCTTGAAGCTGTATTCTGCGCCATTTTCGATATCAGTTTTATCAACACCGCTCATAGCGTATTCGCCGTTTACGTAAAACGCCCAGTAAGTCTGGTCCACGTCGTAGTCTGCAACGATACCGTTTACCTTTTTAACGTAAAGACCGTAAGCTCCCTGATCTCCTTCGATGAGCCCGTGTTCGAGAAGCGCGTCTCCGAGAGTTTCCTTGTCGGTCTTTACTGTAAAGGTTACGGATTGATCTTCCACCTTTACTTCAAGTTCAACGGTCGTTTTACCTTTTCCGAAAGTCATGTCACGGCGGTAGGTTGCATCCTCCCAAAGACCTTCCGCATCGACCTTGTTACATGAGGCGAGGCAGAGCATAAGTACGAGTATGAGGGATAGTGCGATTGTCAGATTCTTTTTCATTTTTTTGATCCTTTCTTTTTTTAAAAATTGAAAGGGATAAAACAAAAGCGCGCCTTCTTGAAGGCGCGCTGAAAAA
>JAZMZS010000224.1:0-25955 GCA_045586105.1 Eubacteriales bacterium
CAACCATAAAATGCCTCTGAACCTATCTCTGTTACATTCGAACCGATCTTCACCGTCTCCAAGCTTGTACATCCATTAAAACAATCATACGGAATAACAGATAATCCCTCGCCTATCGTAATATTCGTCACTCTTGTACAATACTCAAAACAATGATGTCCCATTGAAGTTACACTGTTAGGTATTACTACGCTCTTCAATCCTGTGCAACCTGAAAACGCATATGTATCAATGCTTGTCACTTTATTTCCGATAGTCAATGTTGTTATTCCCACACATCCCGCGAAGGCTCTCTCTCCCATATCAGTTACCGTGTTCGGGATGCTTAGTGTAGTTAGTGATTTGCAGTTCATAAATGCTCTATAATGAATAGTTCTCAGGCTCGACCCCCACGTTATAGTATTGAGTGCGCTGCAACCATAAAATGCCTCTGAACCTATCTCTGTTACATTCGAACCGATCTTCACCGTCTCCAAGCTTGTACATCCATTAAAACAATCATACGGAATAACAGATAATCCCTCGCCTATCGTTACGGAGGTTATGCTTGTACATCCTCTGAATGCATAGTTTCCAATCGTTTCTATCACGTTAGGAATCGTCAGCGATTTTATTCCGGTTTTATTTTGAAACGCACCGTTTCCAATCGCGATGACGGGGTATCCGTCAAGCGTGGAAGGAATGCTGACCGAGCCGCTGATAGCGGAATCGACCTGAGTGATGGTTGCCTGTTCGTTTGACAACGTGTAGGTGTAGTTTCCGACAGTATAATCGACAGCGGAGGTTGCTACCGTAAACACGGACACCGTGACAACTACAAAAATCATTGCCGCAAACAAAGCTATTAGTTTTTTCTTCATACGTTTATCCTCTTTCATAATTATTTCTAACCAAACAGATCCTGCCCTGCCCCATCAAAAGCAACTCGTCATTGCCGTTGCGGGCGGTAGCAAAGGTTTAAAAGCAGTTAATTATAAATACACAAAAGCACCTATAAGCGTTACAAGGCACGGGCGTTTTTATTGAATGTAAGCCACCTTAACACTACTCAACGATCCTATAGCCGCGGTATTCGATACCTTCGATGACGAGGTTGCCTTCGCTTGAGACGCACCAGCCCTTACGGGTCTTGAGCGAATTTGCATCATATGGGAATTTATCCTTTGTGTACGAAAGGTCGATGATAAGTGATTTATCGGAGGTAACATCGTAGGTTCCCATGGGGCCGTCATCGTAGAGGGCGCGGCAGGTTAGATCCTCATAAAAATGATATACGAGGGTAACTGCGGCACTTCCTTGCCATCTTCCGACGAGTGCTTTTTTCAGCTCGGCGGGGGTAGGGTTCGCGGAAAGTCT
Organism: Eubacteriales bacterium; assembly: GCA_045586105.1. Lineage (GTDB taxonomy): Bacteria > Bacillota > Clostridia > Oscillospirales > CAG-272 > JAZMZS01. Next base: position 1,357 of record JAZMZS010000224.1, read on the forward strand.
GATATGATACGGGGCGTACATCTGTGTTCCCGTATTGCTGCCGGATTGCGCTCCGAAGGAGGCGGAGCTCTTTTTCATATAAAACGCATTTGTTGGCATTTCGGAAGGAACAAAGCCTGTCTCGTAGAGGAAGGGTTCGTTCGCCGGCAAGTGATGCTTTATACCGGCATCCCATTTGTAGTTATCGCTAAGGGAAACCAACTCGAGCGTCAGCTGATATGTGTAGCCGCCCCAGACGCTCTCGAATTCTATTGACACTGCCTCGTCCTTTATCTGATACTTACCCTTTGCGCTCAGCTCGAGGTCATCCTTGCTTTTCGGGGGAGACGATGGGTCTATCGAGTATTCTTCCACGGTATTGTTGCTGTAAAACTTATACATGTTTGGTGCTTGGATATTATTTTCCCAATATCCGTCAACAAGGGCAGCTTTAAGCTTTTCGTCCTTATTCTGTATAACCTCCTCCTGCCCTGCCGTTTGCTTTTCCGTTTCGGAGGAATTTACCGTTGCGCCGTTGTTGTTTTTGCCGTCATCCTTGCCGTCATCCTTGCCGTTATCCTTATAATTGTAATCGTAGCCGTCATCGCCGTTTGTGTTGTCCTCGGTCTTGTCAGCGCAAGAGACAAGTGAAAGCGGGCACAATAGTGCGAGCATACAAACGAGCGAAAGCAAGCGGTTTTTTATTATCATATGATAATTCTCCATTCTACGTATAAAGTGCCAGAATAAACCTGACACTTTATATATTATAATATTGTTTGTTTTGCCGTTATGAATAAACAGCTAAGCTGTCCTGTACTTATGCTGTCATAACCGCTGTCAATACAGCGTGCTGTCATTGTCGCGGGCGGGGCGGATGCGGGAAAACTTTTTGCGGTAGGCGGTGGGGGAGATCCCGACGTGCTTGGAGAAGAGGTTTGAGAAATGCGCGGCATTGGAGAAGCTGAGCGCCGCCGCAATTATCTCGATCGGGGCATCGGAGGTCTCGAGGATCTCCTTGGCATATCCGAGCTTCTGCTTGAGAATGTATTTGGTAAGCGAGATGCCGTGTTTCTTTGCAAAGAGCTTTGACACCTGCGAGGCTGAGTAGTTTGACTTATCGGCAAGGCGCTGAACTGTTATATCGAGAGCGATATTGCGGTCGACATAGTCCTTGGAATAATCGATCATCTCTACCTTTTCCTCGGACAGATCGATCCTTTCGAACGCGGTAATGTGGTTGTTTTTACGCTTATACTCGGTCGCAGCAAGCAGGATTCCGAAGAGCACGCCTGCTACCTTCTCATACCCCGTCTGCATGGGCTCTCCGAACTTCATGCGCAAAAGCACTCTGTTGATATATTCAAAGTCATCGATAAATTCGCTGCCCTCTACCTGCAGGACCGCCTCGGTTATACCGAGCATAGCGAAGAAATCGTCCATGAGAGTTCCCGCGCAATGTACCCAATATGACGAAAAGGGCTCATCGGGATCGGGGTAATATTCGTGTGGGTGCAGACGGTTGATGATATAGACAGTATCCTCCTTTACCGGGATCACCTGTCCGTCACATTCTATAGTACCCTTTCCCGAATAAATATACATAAAATCATATATATAAGAAAAATCCGCCGCATCTGTGTTTCTTACCATATGCGCCGATTCCATCTTGTTGATCGGACGTTTCGCGCCCGCAGCCTGAACATAAAATGAATCCCATGCACAGCTGGAGGTTGTGTCCTCGTGGATAAAGCGGTCTACACCCGAGGAAATTGCGCACTTCTCACTCACTCGTCTCAGCAGCGGTCTTCTCTTGGCTGTTTTCATAAAACTGCATCTCCATCTAACTTATTTTTATTACTTATATACAATATTTTAACATTTTTAAATTCGGTTTTCAAGCACCGCGGAGCAAGTGTGCTCAAATCCGCAAATTTGCGATTTCAAAAAAACGTAAAAAGTCCCGTTTTCCGCTTTGTAGTGCGGTTTTCGGGACTTTTTAAAATTTTCGAATAATACAAATGCGTTTTGAAAAATCTAAAAAACGGGCGTTTTTGCCCACTTTGGGAATCTTGGTTTGTGCTTTCAATATCCCTGTGATCATCGATGGAACAAAGCGGCAGAAGGATCTTAGGCCGAGTAGAAAGAAACGACTATGCTACGCTCGGTTGCGTTTCTTTTATAATATAATCGATTTTCGACGAAGGAGAAAATCTTCCTTCACTCCACCGAAGGTGCATACCTGCGCGTTTCTTCCTTTTTATAAAACGTGCTTTTATAAAATTACAGGGAGACCCCTATCCAAAAGGGTCTCCCTGAATTATCGTTTTTTTATTTATCTCTCTCTGCACGGAGCTTTGAGAGGATCGCCTCAAAGTCTGCGGGGAGGTCCGTTGTGAAGCTCATGCGCTCGCCCGTTTTTGGGTGGGTAAGGTGCAGCTCCTTTGCGTGGAGCGCCTGCCCCGACAGAAGGCGCGCGTTTTTCTTTTCGAACGGTGTATTCGGCGTTCCGTAGACCTCGTCGCCCATAAGTCTGTGACCGAGCGAGGAGAGATGCACGCGTATCTGGTGCGTTCTTCCCGTCTCAAGCACGAGCTCAAGGTAGGTGTACTGACCGAAGCGCTCGAGCACCCTGTAGTGCGTTACGGCTTCTCTGACGTGCGCGTCGGGGTCTGCCTTTTTGTAGACCGCCATTTTTTTGCGGTCAACGGGATGCCTGCCTATCGGAGCGTCTACCGTTCCCTCGTCCTCCTTAAAGTTACCTACCGCTATCGCGCGGTAAACGCGGCGTGCGGAATGCACCTTTATCTGCTCGGAGAGCGACAGATGCGCGCGGTCGTTTTTTGCACATACGAGAAGCCCGCTCGTGTCCTTATCGATACGGTGGACGATACCCGGGCGAAGCTCTCCGCCGATGCCCGAGAGCGAGTTCTTGCAATGAAACATCAGGGCGTTGACGAGAGTTCCCGATTCGTTGCCGTGGGCGGGGTGGACTACCATACCCGTCGGCTTGTTTATAACGATGATATCCTCGTCCTCGTAGACGACGTCAAGAGGAATATCCTCGGGCTCTGCCGAGCATTCAACGGGTGCGGGGAGCGAAAGCGTTATCTCGTCGCCCTCCGCGACCTTGTACTTTTTGCTTGACGGCGCTCCGTTTACGAGGGCGTCGAATGCTTCGATATATTTAGCGGCGAGTGAGCGGCTCACGTCAAAGCTCTCTGATATAAAGCTGTCAAGGCGCTTTCCCGCGTCCTCCGCCGCTGCCGTTTTTTTCATCGGATCACTCATCTTCGCTCTCCGCAGCCTCGCTCTCTTCCTTGATCTCGGAGATCTCCGCTGTTTCGGGGGGCTCGGCTTCTTCCTCGTTCTTTTTCTCTTCCTTCGTTAAGAGTATGGCGATAAACATCAGCGCCGCGCCCACGCACACGAACGAATCCGCTACGTTAAAGCAGGGGAAGTCTATCGGCACGAAGTAGATAAAATCTATAACGTAGCCGAGCGCCACGCGGTCGATCATATTTCCGATCCCGCCCGAAATTACCATCGAAAGTGCAATACCGAGCGTTACCGGGATGTTTTTTCTCTTCAAAACCATGAATATCAGCATTCCGATAATGACGACCGTGCTGACCGTCATGAACACCCATCTGTGGTCGTCGAGCATTCCGAACGCCGCGCCGTCGTTTGATATGCATCTGAGATGGAAGACGCCGCTCCACACCTCAACGTCGGCGGAATTATCTATCGGCAGGTTTGCGGCAACGAGGTATTTCGTAAGCTGATCCAGCCCCACGCCGCCGATAATTATTGCCGCATATATCAGTAATATCATATTTTTTTGTTCCTCTGCACACAGAGCCGATCGTTATACGGTCGGCTCTGTCTGTAATTTATTAGCTGCGGGGTATTATTACTTGCCTATTACCGAAGCACATCTCTCGCAGATGAAGCCTTCCTCGGTCTTGACACCCTTGGTGTGATGCATCCAGCATCTGTCGCACATCTCGCCCTCGGCTACGCTGACCTTGACACCTATTCCGCTTACAGTCTCGGAGAATACTCCCTCGGGAGCCGCGCCCTCGGTCACCTTTGCGGCGCTGACGATAAAGATGGTGGAAAGCTCGTCACCGAAGCTCGTAAGAAGCTCGTATGTGTCCTTGTGGGGTGCGTAGATCTCGACCTGAGCCTCAAGCGACTTTCCGATAAGCTTCTCTGCTCTTGCGATCTCGAGTGCCTTCATTACGTCATCGCGGATATCGAAGAGTCTGTCGTAATGCTCCTCGACTGCCTCAAATCCGAGTGCCTCGTTATACTCGGGCATATCGTTGAGAAGCACGTGCTCTACGTTATCACCGTCTACGTGGGGCATTGCCTTCCAGATCTCGTCGGAGGTAAATGCGAGAATAGGAGCGAGAAGTCTCGTCATTGCGCTGAGGATAAGGTACATTGCGGTCTGCGCGCTGCGGCGGAGCTGTCCGTCCGCTGCCTCGCAGTAAAGTCTGTCCTTAGTAATGTCGATATAGAGCTTTGACATATCTATGGTACAGAAGTTGTTCATCTCGTGATATACGATATGGAAGTCGTAGGACTCGTATGCATCTCTTACGAGCTTGACGATCTTGTTAAGACGTGCAAGTGCCCACTTGTCGATATCGCAAAGAGCGTCGAGCGATACCATATCGGTATTGGGATCGAAGCCCGTGAGGTTAGCCATGATTATTCTCGAGGTGTTGCGGATCTTTCTGTAGGTCTCGGAAAGCTGCTTGAAGATAGGATCCGAAACGCGAACGTCAACTCTGTAATCGCTCGAAGCGACCCACATACGGACGAGATCTGCGCCGTATTTGGTTATTACCTCCTCGGGAGCGATCGAGTTACCGAGGGACTTGTGCATTGCCTTGCCCTCTCCGTCAACGACCCAGCCGTGTGTGAGAACCTGCTTGTAGGGAGCCTGAGCCTCGCCCTTTGCTCCTACTGCGGTAAGGAGGGAGGACTGGAACCATCCTCTGTACTGGTCTGCTCCCTCGAGGTAAAGGTCGGAGGGCCAGCACTCGGGCCAGGTAGCCTCGTCGTTTTCCTCAAGCACTGCAAAGTGGGTAGAGCCCGAGTCGAACCAGCCGTCGAGGGTATCGGTCTCTATTGTGAAATGAACGCCGCCGCATTTGGGGCAGACAAAGCCCTCGGGAAGAAGCTCTGCGGCACTCTTCTCGTACCATGCGTTCGATCCTTCCTGACCGAATATCTCGGAGACGCGTGCGATCGTCTCGTCCGTGCAGATGATCTCCTTACAATCCTCGCAATAGAACACGGGAATGGGAAGACCCCAATGACGCTGGCGCGAGATACACCAGTCGGCACGCTCGCGTACCATCTGGGTGATCCTCTCTCCGCCCCATGCGGGGATCCAGTCTACCTTTTTGCAAGCCTCGACTGCCTTGTCCTTGAATGCATCTACCGAGCAGAACCACTGGGGCGTAGCACGGAAGATTATCGGCTTTTTGCATCTCCAGCAATGAGGATAGGAGTGGGTCATCTTCTCGGATGCGAACAGTGCACCCGTCTCGGTCATGTCAGCGAGTATCGCCTCGTTTGACTCCTCGTAGAACATGCCCGCAAACTTGCCCGCCTCCTCGGTCTGATAGCCTCTGTCGTCAACGGGAACGATGATATCTATATTGTATCTTCTCGAGGTAACGTAGTCATCGGCACCAAAGCCACCTGCGGTATGAACGCATCCCGTACCGCTGTCCATAGTGACGTAGTCTGCGTTTGCTACGAGACTTGTGCGGTCAAGGAAGGGATGATATGCGGTCATATATTCGAACTCACAGCCTCTCATGGTGAGCACGGTCTCAAACTTTTCGATTCCGCCCGCAGCCATAGTCTTGAGTGCAAGCGCCTCGGCAGTGATGTAGTAGTTGCCGTCCTCGGCCTTGATAACTACATAATCATCGTAAGGATGAAGGGCGATAGCCTGGTTCCCGGGAAGTGTCCAGGGGGTAGTCGTCCAGATGATGAAATAGGTACGGTCAAGCTCGCATACGCCTGCAAGCTTTCCCTTGTCGTCTGCGACCTTGAACTTGACGTAGATAGACGTGCAGTCTACGTCCTTGTACTCGATCTCTGCCTCTGCAAGCGCGGTCTCGCACTGTGCGCACCAGTATACCGGCTTGAGTCCCTTGTAGATGTAGCCGTTCTTGTACATCTCGCCGAACACCTTTACCTCTCTTGCCTCAAAGGAGGGCTTCATGGTAAGGTAAGGGTGCTCCCAATCCGCGAGAACGCCGAGCCGCTTGAACTGTGCCATCTGAATGTCAACGAAATTCTGTGCGAACTCGTGGCAGCGGCGGCGGAATTCGGGCACGGACAGCTTCTTTCTGTCCATCTTGGTCTTCTTGATGATAGCGGACTCGATAGGCATTCCGTGGTTATCCCAGCCGGGAACGTACGGGGTATAGTGACCCGTCATTGCCTTGGACTTGATGATAAAGTCCTTGAGTATCTTGTTCATTGCGGTTCCCATGTGGATATTTCCGTTTGAAAAGGGAGGTCCGTCGTGAAGAACGAACGAGGGCTTGCCCTCATTTCTCGCGAGAAGCTTCTCGTAGATCTTGTTTTCTTCTGTTGCCTTCTGCATCTCCGGCTCTCTCTGAGGCAGGTTTGCTCTCATAGAAAACTCGGTTTTGGGAAGGTTAAGCGTGCTTGTGTAATCAACTGCCATTTTACTGTATCTCCTTAAAAGCTGAGTAGCTGTTTTTATCTGTTATTTCAAAAATCCGAGCTTTTTGGACACGGTCATCTCAGCCACGCTGTCCGATCCGCCCTTCTTTGCCATTATGTCATTGAGCTTGTGCTTTACGCTCGAGATCTCGCTGCTGTCATAGTGCACCTGACCGCTTTGCTCCTTTTCAACGCTGAACATAGTCACGGTATCCTCAAAGGAGGCTGCCTTTTTCTGTTTTTTTGCCGATCTCTGCCGGTCATAGCTCAGCGCATCAAAAACCATCGTCATCTCGGGTGCGCTCCCGCCCGCCTCCTCTGCGGGCACCGCCGCTTCGGGCTCGGGAGCAGGCTCAAAGGTAGGCTCCTGCACAGGCTCAAACGCAGGCTCGAATACCTGCTCTGGCTCGGGCGAGCTCTCCTGCACGGGTGCACTGTCCCACTCCTGCGGGATCTGCACCTCAGCGCCCTCCTCCCTCTCGGGAACGCTCGGTATCTCGAAGCCCTCAAGCCTCATTATCTGCTCGCTGTAATGCGCAAACAATCTTTCTCTGAATTCGGCTGCGATCCTTGCGGTCTCGTTATACTCCGCCTCCGCCTCCGCCTTCTTTTGCTCGAGTGCTCTGATCTCGTCCTCGTGCTCCGCCTTGATCCTCTCTATGCTCTCGGTGCACTCGGCAAGTCTGCCCTCTATCTCACGGCCGCACTCTTCTCTTTTCGCCTTAAGCTCCGCATCGAGCTCACGGGTGCGGGCGTCGCAGTTGAGCTTGGTGCTTCTGATAAGCTCCTTCGCTTCCTCCACGGCACGCTCTCTTGCGCTCTCTATCTGCGAAGCGCTCTCGGCATGCTTTGCCTCTATCGTGCGGTTAAGCTCGTCTCTCTTGAGCTTGACCTCGGTAAGCAGCTGCCTTGCCGAATTCTCTGCGCCCTCGACGATACTCTTCGCCTTTTCTCTCGCCTCGGCTACAGTACGCTCCGACTCGGATGCCGCCTGCTTTGCATTCTCCTCAGCCTCCGCAGCTCTGCGCTCCGATTCCTGCAGAGAGGCGCTGAGCTGATCGCATCTCATCGACAGCTCCTTGTTCTCGTTTTCAAGCTGTTCATACAGACCTATCACTGTCTCTATATAGGCCTCAACCTCGTCCACATCATAGCCCTTGAATGTCCGTGTAAATTCTTTGTTGACGATCTCGTCGGTCATTGCTTGTCCTCTCCTTCTCGTTTTTTCGGGGTACGTCTACACGTACTTGTGAATACAGATCCTGAGCCGCCCGCGTGCGTTTTCTCCTCCGCAGGATGCAAGTCTGAACTTTCCGCAGCCTCTGACACTGAACACATCCCCTGCCGTAAGTGCGGCATCGGGTGAGCAGGTCTGCTCGTAATTGAGCTCGCATGCCCCTTCCTCCACCGCGCGCTTGGCACTTTCTCTGGAAAGATTGCATGCGGCAGCAACCACCGCATCAAGTCTGAGAGATGCTACGGTATCTCTCAGCTCCTTGTATTTCTTTTCTCCGAAGCTCCCCTCCGGTAAGGGCGAGGGCATCGCTCTTGCCGCATCGTTCGCTATCTTACGAAGATTGTCCGTAATATAGGGTGCTATCGCACGGTCGCAAAACACATACGCCGTATGATCGCCATGCACGACTATGTCACCTATCGTATCCCGCTCGATACCGAGAGAAAGGACTGTTCCCATATAGTCTCTGTGGGTAAGCGCACGAAAGCCGCTTCCGTCGATCCTGATGACCTCGGTCGGGTCATCATGACCGAACATGCAAAGAAGCCCGGGGATGGGAATATCATCCTCCGTCTGCATATAATCGGGCAAAAAATAAACTCTCGCCCTCTCCGCCTCTCCGTATCCGCCCCATACTCTGGCACACGCACAAGCCCCGCTTGATGCTATCCAGCGTCTGACAAGGACAAGCTCGGCGGGACTGTAAAAGCAGCTCGCACGGAATATCCCCTTCTCTGCCTCATCCCGAAGATCCTGCAGGCGGGCAAAAACAAATTCTGTCTGCTTGTCTGACGCACTCATGCCGTATCCGCTCCGAAACACGCTCCATGTGAAGCTGAACTGATCTTTTTTCCGAAAAACGCCCGCTGTGCAGGCATATTAAAAATGCGTAAATAAACCGCAATAGCCCGTTACCGTTTTTACGGCAACGGGCATATTGGAATAACCGAAATTAAAGCTCGAAGTACTCGGTTCCCTCTTCTGCCTGAGGCTGTGCCTGTACAGGCTGAGGCTCTGCCTGGAGCTTGTCTCCGGACACTGCTACGCTCTCGCCGGGGGTGATAACGTAGGTGTTGTTGGATACCTTCTTGATATCTCCGCCGATAGCATATGCCGCTCCCGTAAGGAAGTCTATAAGACGGCGTGCGGTCTCCTTGTTGGTAGACTCGAGATTGAGAACTACGGTTCTGCTCGAAAGAAGGTGGTCTGCTATCTGGGACGCGTTCTTGTAAGACTCGGGCTTAACTACCTTGAGCTCGATCGCGCTTCCCGAAATATTAAGATTCTGCGTACGTACAGGGGGCTGATATGCGGGCTCGGGAGCAGGCATGTAAGGATCATCCTGCTGTGCCATTCCGACACCGCCGTATACTACATCGTCATTATCCTGAGGATCGCCGTAGGGATCGCCGTAGTCACCGCCGTATATATCGGGCTCTTCCCCTGCCTGAGTTATTTTCTTGAATACATCCTTGATTCCCATGTTTAGTTCCTCCAAATATTATATGTGTTAAAATCCATCATAAAGTTATTCCGCCTCAGGCGGTGCAAATGCCGCTCTGCCGACCCGTACAAGCGTCGCTCCCTCGCTGACTGCAGCGGTATAGCTGTCGCTCATACCCATCGACAGGACAGTCCTATCTATATTATGTAGGTTTTTGTCACAAAAGTCAAGAAAAATCGAATAAGTTTCTCGAAAATATTTTGTAAACTCTTCTTTTTTCTCGCACTTTGGCGCCATTGTCATCAATCCGACCACTCTGATATGCTCAAAAACGCATACCTCGCTGTAAAAAGCACCGAGCTCCGACGGAGATATTCCGCCCTTGGCGTCCTCTTCTCCGATGTTGATCTCGATCAGAACGTCCATGACCTTGTCTATCTTTTCACATCTGCGGTCTATCTCACGCGCCAGCTCCACGCTGTCAAGAGAATGTATCATACAGACCTTGTCGACGATATACTTGACCTTGTTCTTCTGCAATCTGCCGATAAAGTGTATGTTCAGCCTATCGCGGTCGAGAGCGTCATATTTCTCGAGCAGCTGCTGAACCCTGTTTTCTCCGATATCGCGCACTCCGTACTCTGCCGCCGCGTTTATCTGCTCGGCTGTCGCATACTTCGTAGCGAGCAGGAGCGTTATACCGCCCCGATAGGGCGAGAGCTTCTGTGCCTGTGCGATATTCTCTCTTATACAGCGCAGGTTCTTTTCTATATACGAATGATCCATTTTTTCCATTTTCATACTCCCCGCAGGATCGGATCAGTTCACTATCAATCCGTGATAAAGACCCGTGCCCGCAACTATGACCTCATCATAAAGAGAAACGCTGCGCCACACCACGCGCCCCTCTCCCGTTTCGTCTCCCTCAGAGACAACATAGCTCTCCGTGTCGGAGCTGACATAAGCGTATCCGCCCTCCTTGCCGTACACCTCGACAACTCTGAAAAACACGGTATTGCCGTAGAGAACATAAACTCCGTCCACCCCGTCCTCCGTCTTTCTCAGTGCGGAAGCGGGAAAGCGCAGTCCCTCATGCTCCTCGGTGATCAGTGCAACGCTCTGCATCCGCTCAAAGCCGAAATCCGACGGCATTTCGTTCGATGAAAAGACAAGCACTCCCTCTGAGGAGCTGACGCTCATTCTCTCAAGCTTCATCTTTATCCGCAGGTCGGGATACTCCATGAAAGCCACGTGATACATGTAATCCTGCTTGTATTTACCGAGCTCGGTGCGGTCAAGCTTGAGTGCCAGATACCATTTCTGCACAGAGACATACTTGCCTGCATAGCTCTTCTGCTCGGGCTTGGAGGCGGCAAGATAATCAAAGCGCTCGGGTGTGATCTCGGAAAGCTCTGCGGGATCGAATATGTTTTCATATCCGTCGCAGTTATAATAAAAATATCCGCTCTCTGCCGCATACAGAGGCTCGTTCTTGCCAGAGAGGCGCGAGGCAAGCTCGGCTCTCTGCCCCTTTAGCTCTCTTATCTCCTCGTCAAAGCTCGTCCTCGAGCTGACGATAAGCTCACGGCGGTTGAGAAGCACCCTCAGCTCATCCGTGAGCCTGTCCATGGCAGAGAGATCTCCCTCTCTCTTTCCCGTACGAAATGCCTCCATATATCCGGCAATGCTTTCATCGATTCCGTTAGTACCCGAAACGAGCACGTTGTCGGATATGTTCGAGCGCTCAAGCAGCTCTATCTCACGGTCGAGCACTACCATACGGGCGGTAAGCTCTTCCTCTCCTCCGCTCTCATAAACGGTAGCCGCAAGCTCGCCCTGCTTCACCTTTTCTCCGTCGGAGACGTTGTAATTTACCGTGCCCGAATACTCCGAGCTGACAGGCTTTTCGTGCCTGAATATATAACCGTCCGCAGTATCCTGCACGACATACGAGCCCTTCATGGCGGGAGTGGTGGATATCTCTGTGCGCAATCCGCCCGTCAGATGAAAAATTACGTACACGAACACTGCAATTACAAGCAGCACCGACAAAAAGCCTATTGCCGTCCGCTTCAGATAAGCGATATCCATTTTTTCCCTCTCTCCGCTCAGTCAAGCGGTATTTCGTCATTCAAAATCGCTAAATACCCATCAGCCAGCGCCTCGGGGCTCTTTTGCATTCCATGTTCATCGCAGGGAAGCGGATGAACATAGTCCTTAGATAAAAACCATGTAAGCTGGCGCTTGGCGTATCTTCTCGTAGCCTGCTTCAGCACCTCGACACAGCTCTCAAGCTCCGCCTCGCCCTCTATATAAGGGATCAGCTCCTTGTAGCCGATCGCCTGCATTGCCGTTTTGTTTGTCGTAAAGTCGGGATCGCTCATAAGTGTCCTCAGCTCACCGCACACGCCCGCTTCAAGCATAAGATCCACTCTGCGCTCTATTCTGCGGTACAAAAGCTCTCTGTCCGAGTAGGTCAGGCACACCGTGAATATGCGCATTCCGTTATATGCGCTTCTTTTTCTGTCAAGCTCGCTCTTCCTGATGCCCGAGGTACGCACGATCTCAATGGCGCGGATGACGCGCTTGACGTTGTTCTCATGTATAGCATCGGCAGACTCGGGGTCAAGCCCGCGCAGCATCGAATGCAGAGCCGCGTTTCCGTTTTTCTCAGCAAACGCCGCCAGCTCCTCACGCAGCACGGGGTCGCTGTCCGAGATCTCGGGGTATTCCCCCCTCATCACGCTGTCAAGATACAGCCCTGTCCCTCCGCAAAAGATGGGAAGCTTCCCCCTCGCCCGGATCTCCGACACCGCAGCCCTTGCATCCCTTACGTAGTCTGCGGCACTGTAATTCTCTCCGAGCCCCAGCATATCTATCAGATGATGCGGGATATCCCCCATCTCCTCGGGCGTGACCTTCGCCGTAGCTATATCCATGTCTCTGTAGATCTGTATGGAATCGCAGGATATTATCTCCCCTCCGAGCCTGCGTGCAAGCTCGATCGACAGTCCCGTCTTTCCCGAGGCTGTCGGTCCCGCAACGGCTACGGCGTCATAGCCGCGGGCAAATATCCCTTCTCTTATTCTCCTATACTTCTCAGCTGATATCATTGCTGTCAATAAACTTTTCTATATCCGCGTTTGTGGGATAGGATGCGCATTTGCCCGCACGGGTGATCGTCAGGGCGCTTGCCACATTCGCATATTTCAGCGCTCCCTCGATATCTCCGCTCTCGAGATACCCTATGACCGCCGCCGCGCAGAACACCTCTCCCGCGCCTCTCTTGTCCACAGGGGACGCGGGCACTGCGGGGCAGATATGCTGGTATGTTCCGTCATAGGTATAGCAGCCTCGGTCTCCGAGCTTGATTATATAATGCTTTGCATCAACGACACCCTTGAGCTTGTGCGCCGCCTTGAGGCAGTTCTCGAGTGTATCGGGGGTTATCCTCGTATAAGCAGCCGCCTGCTCGGCGTTACAGATAAACGCCTCGAGCCTCGGCAGTCTTGCGAAGGGAAATCTCGTATCCACGGGGCTTCCCTCGAGGAAGATCGGCACGCCCGCCTCCTCCGCCATGTCAGCCGCCGCAACTATCGTCTTGGGGCTGAGCTCAAGCGTCATAAAAAGTGCATCCGGATAGCAGGTCATAGCTTCCTCTGCATCCATGTCGCTGATATCGTATGCTATTCCGGGGTAGGAAGCCGTGCGCGTGATACCGTTCGATTCGGCGATCACCGCATTGAAGCCGCTTCGGCCTCTTCTGTCCTCGGAAACAAAGCGCGTATCTATGCCGAAGTTCGACACCGCGCGTACCAAAGCCGCTCCCTGGCCGTCAGCTCCGACCCTCGTGCAGAAGACCGTGTCGGCACCGAGCCTCGCAAATGCCGCGGCGTGGTTAAGTCCGTCCCCGCCCGCAACGGTCTCGCGCGCTCCGTATTCCTCTGTCACCTCGTTCGCCAGCGGGACTCTGTCCACATGCATTACAAAATCCGTAAAGATGCTCCCGATAACAAGTATTCTTTTATCCATCAGTTCCCGCCTCCGATCAAAACGGACAAGGCGCCCCGGCGCCGTCTGTCCGAATCAAGTCTTTATTTAATATATTATACAGAATTTTCTCCGCGAAATCAAGTACTATATTACGTTTACAGCAGATTCCCGCGGGCTTTTGTGTTATTTTACGATTTTTTCCCGTTTTCTTCTGCCGAGCAGAAGGATAAGCGCAAGCAATGCGAAGCACAGTATTATCGGAAATACCGATGCGCAGGATATACCGTAGCCGATGTCATCCCCTCTGCCCGAGGCGAGCATTCCTGCTATAAACGGACCGAGCATGCATCCCGCGTCCCCCGAAAAGGAGAGAAGCGCAAACATCGTTCCGCCCCCGTCGACGTGCTTGGACGCGAGCGAGAACGCCCCCGGCCAGAGGATACCCACCGACATTCCGCACACCGCAAAGCCCGCAAGACCGAGCCATGCAGAGGGAGAGAAGGATACGATAGCGTACCCCGCAACACACAAAGCACCGCTCGCAAGCATAAATCTCTCGAGCCTTACCTTATGCCCGAGCAGGCTGTAGCCGAGCCTTGCCAATCCCATGAAGAACGCAAACGCCATCGGCCCTGCGATGTCTCCCACGGTCTTAGACACTCCGAGCGCAGTCTCGCAGTAGGCGCTCGCCCATTGGCTGACCGCGATCTCGGAGGCGCCCGAGCAGAGGATGATCAGCATCAGCACACAAAACTCGGGGATCGCAAAAAGCGTTCTTATCCCCTTGCTCTTTTCCGTCTGCTCTGTCATATTCAGGGGGCAGAACAGAAACAGAAAGAAATTTACAAACGGGATCACCGCCCACATAAGGGTAAGCACTCTCCATGAGGAGACCCCCGCAAGCACGAAAAACAAGGTCGAAAGCCCGACCGTCGCCATCTGTCCCCAGCAGTAGAAGGAATGAAGAAAGCTCATCTCCGCCGCCTTGTTCTTTGACGGGCAAGCCTCGATAATGGGAGAAATAACTACCTCGATCAGACCGCTTCCCACGGCGTAGACAAAAATAGCGGCGCAAAGCCCCGCAAAGGGCGGTATTACGGACGGCAGGAGAGCCATCAGCGCAAGTCCGCACGCCGCAAGCATATTTGCCGTGCAAACGAGCACCCTGTAGCTGATTCGCCTGACGAGAAACACCGACAGAAAATCCACCGTGAACTGCACGGCAAAGGTGAGCGCAACGAGCGCGGACACCTCTGCGACCGTCAAGCCGAATTCGCCCATAAAGGTAACGAAGAGCATCGGTGCGAAATTTACCGTTATAGCCTGCACAACGTATCCGATATACGCCGCCGTTTTGGTTAGGGCGTATCCTCCGGCAGTATTATTGTTTTTAAATTGTCTCATTTTTTGATAGATTCCTTTTTGCCAAAATCAGTCTTCTGATATCTTAAAGCTCAAATTCTCTCAAAACTCCGTCAATCGCCTCGAGCGCGTCATTTGCAGAGAGCCTGTCCGCGGCGTACGCCTCGCGCAAAAGCGGAGGCGGCACGTGCTCGTCGTATTTGTCATAGGAGGGTGCTTCAGCCGAGCCGACAAGCGAGCGCGCGTCCATGCCGTTCTTCATGAGATCCTCGCGGATGAGCTCGACAAGCTCCCGAGCCCCGCCTCTCTCGAGCTTGAAGCGGATATATTCGCAGCCTTGGTATTCTATGCCGCTGATGCCGAACACCTCCGCGTTTTTCGCAAGATACCTGCGTATGGCGCGGAAGCCTCTCGTTCCCGTCCACGGGAAGAGGCACCAGCTGTAGCCTCCGAGGTGTACGAGAGAATAGTTTTGCATATCAGCGTGTCTCGCAAGCGCCCTTGCCTCGGAGAGGCGCGCTGCGGCGTTAGGCTTGAGGTAGGGATATACGGTATCCTCTTCGAGGAGCACCGAGCGCATCTTCTGCGAGATCCTCTTGTGTATCTCGCCGTAGTCCCCGGGCCATGACACCTCCATTTTCCCCTCCACGCTCTTGACGTAGACGAGGCGTCTTTGAGTATCAAGCTCTATTACCTCCCACACTCTGCCCGCAAGAGCGAATCTGTCACCGGCAGGGGGAGGGGTGGTTATCGTTCCTATCTCGTCAGAGCCGCATCTGACGGTAAAATCCTCGCTGTCGGCAAAGACCGCGTAAAACTTGAAGCTGTTGGTCAGCCTCTCACCGAAAAGTCCGACGATAAGGCCTCCGTCCTCGGTCATCTCTATAGCGTCGCTTCTTATCATCGAGATCAGAAGCTGTCTGTAGCTCTCTCGCGGCATTTTCGAAAACGCGGGAAAAGAGAGCACCCTCTCGGCAAGCTGCTTGGGCGTTTGCTCGCCCGTGGACATAAGAACGCTGAGCGTTTGCTGGAAGGCAAGCGAAAAGGGCAGCTTTTTTACCGACGGAGGCTCGATAAAGCGCTCCTCGATATAAAGCTGGATTATCGCTATCGCACGAAGAAGCTCCCACGGGATAAGGTCGGGAAGCGGGGTGTTCGGCAAAGGCTCCTCCTCCCTGAACACCATCATCATCTCGGGCGGTGCACCTCTTCTTCCGCTTCGTCCGAGCCTCTGCAGAAAGTTCGAGACGCTGTTCGGCGAGCCTACCTGAGCCACGCGCTCGAGCTTGCCGATATCTATTCCCAGCTCCATCGTAACTGTGGCGCAGGTGACCGCCGCAATATCATCGCGCTTCATGGTAAGCTCCGCCTCCTCGCGGAGCGCGGCGCTGATATTTCCGTGGTGTATATAAAACAGATCCTCATCCCCGCGCGCTCTGCATATCTGCCTCATTGTAGCGGTGACGTACTCGGTCTCTTCGCGCGAATTTGAAAATACGAGCGCACGCCTGCCGTACACGCAGTCGTACAGATACTCGTAGCCCGCGTCGAGCATCACCCTGCCCTCTTCCGAGCGTGCTTCGGTCTCTTCCGCTTCGGGATGAGCATCCGAGCTCACCTCAAAAGTATCCTCAGGTGCGCCGTCCGCGCCGTCCGCGTCCGCTTGTTTCGGTCGCTTTCTTTCGGCGGACGAGTCGGTGGCAAAGAAATGCTCCAGCCCCAGACGCCATCTGATCTTTTCTCTCGGAAGCTCGGGAGCTGCCGTTTCTCTGCCGCTTCCCGCTCCGAGCCACTCTGCCGCGAGGCGCACGTCGCCGACCGTGGCGCTCAGACCTATCCTGCGCGGGTGGTATCCGATCTTTTCGGCTATCCTGCAAAGCTGGCAAATTATCTGGTTGCCTCTGTCGGAGCCTGTCAGGGTATGTATCTCGTCGATTATTACGTAGCGCAGCCCTCCGAACAGCCTCGGGATATCGTTGGAGCGGTTTATCAGCATGCTCTCAAGCGATTCGGGAGTTATCTGCAAAATACCGCTCGGGGTCTTTAAGAGCTTTTCCTTATGTGACAATCCGACGTCGCCGTGCCAATGGTACACGGGCATGCCCGCCTCCCTGAGCAGTCCCTCCATTCGCGAAAACTGATCGTTTATCAGCGACTTGAGCGGTGCTATATACAGCACCGCAACGCTCGCGGGAGGATCTCGGTAAACGTCCGAGAGCACGGGAAAAAACGCAGCTTCCGTCTTTCCCGACGCCGTAGCGGAGGTGAGCAGCAGATTAGCGTCGCTCTCAAAGATCACCTTTGCCGCGGCTAATTGCACGTGCCTCAGCTCCTGCCAGCCGTGCGTAAATATATATTCCTTGATAAATTCGGGGAATCTCCCGAATATTACGTCAGCCTCGCTCATCGGCTTCTCCTTTGTTTCGTTTATATCTCAATATCCTCAAGCGAAGGAAGTCCGCGTCTGCGCTCGGGGGCGCTTATGACATCCTCCGCCTCCTGCTCGGAGCGTTCGACCTTTGCCCGCGCCGTATCCGCTCCTCCCGTCATCAGACGGACAGGGTCGAGAGAAGGATCCTCCCGCTTGGCGTCAAGCAAAAACAGAAGGTCGCGTATCATCTCTCTCGGGGTCATCAGCTCATCAGCTCCCGCACGGCTGTTGCATGCGCGGTAGAATATCTCGAGCTGCTCAGAGCTTAGCACCTCTGCATCGGGATAAAGCTGTGAATAAAGCCCGCTTACTCGTAAGAGAAGGGCAAACATCTCATCGTCGGACAGTCTGCGAAGACGTATCACGGGACCGCTGACGCTCCCTATCTCCGCCGTGGCAAAGCGGCTGTCGCAAAGGCGCGAGCGAAGCGCCTCATAGCCAAACAGCCCGCGCCTCGGGTCCTCGAGAAACTGCGGCGTTCCGCAAAACAGCATCATCAGCCCCTCCGCTCTGGCGCTGAGGGTGTCGTTGAACATAGAAAGTATCTTCTCGTAATTGTTCTCGCGCGAGATGCGGTTGGTTATCTTGTAAAGATTTACGCATTCGTCAAGCATCACGCAAAGCCCCTTATAGCCGCAGACACGTACGTACACCGCCCACAGCTTGATAAAATCGTACCAGTTATCGTCATCGGGCACCGTGCTCACGCAAAAGCCGAGCGTGCGCTTTGCCTCGCTCTTGGTCGAATATTCGCCCCTCAGCCATCTCAGACACGCGGCACAGAGCGCATCGTCCTCCTCGAGCACCGCCGTGAGGTAGTGTGTGAGCACCTCGCAGAAATCAAATCCGCCCACCGACATTCTCAGCGGCGATAGCTGCTCCCTGATAACGCCCGCGACCGCATCGGCGTAGCCCGAGTCCTCCGTTCTTACGCCTCTTGCAAGCGCTGCTTCTCTCGCCAGAGAAAGCTGGCGCTCGACGAGTGCTCCGACAGCTCCCCCGTCGGGAGAGGCCTTTGTCGAGGTGTTTCTGATAAGCTCTCTGTAGGTGGCAAGACCGCTTCCGCCGCTTCCGTAAAGGCGTCTTTCGGGAGAAAGATCCGCATCCATGCACACAAAGCCCTGCTCGCAGGCATAGCCTCTGATAAGCTGCAAAAGAAAGCTTTTTCCGCTTCCGTACCTGCCGATAAGGAAGCGCATCGCGCTTCCGCCCTCGGAGACGACGGAAAGATCCGACACAAGCGCTCCTATCTCGCGCTGTCTGCCTATTGCGATATAGGGGGCGCCCGTTCTCGGAACCACCCCGCTCGCAAGAGAAACTATCACCGAGTTCAGTATCCTTCTCGGTATTCTGTGTGAAGTACGGTTATTTATATTCTGAGCCATTGTTTTACCTCACTCTCGTAATCCTCGAGTATATAATACTCATCAAAGACGCATTCTATAAGTATATCACCCATGATATCGAGTGCCGTCTCGTTTATTGTTGCACATACGTCCGACAAAAATGCACCGCGCCTCGCCGCTCGGCTCTTTGCCTCGGAGGTCTTGTTCTCCGCTATAAGCGTCAGCACCTCGATGCAAAGCTCATCAAGCGCTCCGCAGGTCTCGGGTATCCACCCTTCGCCTCCTGTCGGCGCGGATGGAAAAAAGGGCGCATCCGTACAGCTCTGCGGCTCTTCGAGGATGCTCTCAAAAGCCCCCTCGCCGCTCGGCTCCGAGGCGCCTTCGGCGGGCTCGTCCCCGTCAAACGCTTCTCCCATAAGCTCCGCGGTGGCCCATGACCGTGCCTCGATGTCAGCCGCTCTGCCAAGCTCAAGTCCGCTGACCGGGCTTTCGTACAGCTCCATATATCCTGCCCCGGCATCCCTCTCTCCGCGGCTTGCTTCGCCTCGGCAGAAGCGGTCTCCGAAGTGCTCGGCATAATATTCGTCTATACTTTCCCTCATCTCAGCAGGCAGTCCCGTGACGGAGAGGCGTGAGCGCACTCCGAGAACCGAGCGGAGCTTGTTTTCCGCATATTTGACGGCAAGCGTAGCCTCTGCCCTCAGCTCGCCCGATCGGTAGAGGGGAATATATTCGATCTCTATTGCTCTTCTCGCGCTTGAAGTACAGAGAGCGCCTGCATATGCATCCCTGCGCACGGATGAGCTTTGAGTGCCTTCGGCAGTCACGGCAAGTCCGCCTGTGCTCTTCTCGACCGCACGCGCGGCAGCCGATGGAATATGAAGGTCGAACAGCGCCTTGTTATCTCCCGAGTAGTACTTGCTTTTTCTGTAAGAGTATCCCGAGCCTCCTATCACGACCGCGCGGGAAATGCTGTCGCTGCCCTGCCCGAGCGATCCGAGGTAGAATTCCCTGAGCGGAACGCTCTGTATCAGCTCGTCGATATACTCAACCTCCGCATAGGGAAAGCTCACCCTGTGGATCAGGCAGTAATCGCACACCCACCCGGGCATGCATCTGTCGAGCTGGGAATATTCTTTTCTGTACGCTCCCCACAGCGAGCACAGCTCCTGTACTATTTTTTCGGGGTGCTTGGGGTTGTGAAAATTCAAAAGCTCATAAACGTAGAGAAGAACGTATGCATAGTCGGTCTGCATATATTCTCTTCGTCTGCAGCCCGACCTCCAGTAAAGATACCACGACATTCTCTTCGGAGAAAGCTGGGAATACTGCGGAACGTAAGAGAAAAACGGCACTCTCTCGGCGCTCTTCACGGTAAGGCGCAGATATTTATGCATGGTATTCTCAAAATCCTCGTAATACCTGATGGGGCTTCGGCGCCTGTAGATCCTTACCTTGGTAATAAGCGGATTATCGGGGGTATATTCGAACAAAAGCTTCTCCCCGCTCTCCTCCTGCAAGGAAAAGCCGCCGAGATCGAGCTTCAGCCCGCCCGAGCTGTTCCCGGAGGCTTCGCTTCCGTCGGAAATATCGACTCCGCTCACGTCAAAGCGTACAGGCGCACTGTGTCTTTCCCTTTTGGGTATCAGCTTTTCAATGTCCCAGAAATCATCATGCTCCGTGTGCTTCATCTCTCCGCCTCCTTCCGCTATTGCGCGATCCTTATCATAACATTTTACCACCGTATATATCGTTTGTCAATCACGGCAGAAGCTGTTTTATGTAAAAACTTTTTTACGCAGGATCATTGTCATTCATTACACCATAAATAATTCTCCGAAGTCTTGACAATCAAGCGTAAATATAATATAATAGTTTGAAGTGTGTTTTAACACGCTTGATACCGGCATCAGCCGGTACTGTACTCTTGAATTCAAAACACCAAAAAACGAAAGCTCGGGATCATAGATATGAACAAACAAAACGATACCATAACGCTGCAAACGCTGTTTATGCTTTTATACAAGAAGATCGTGCCTATTCTGCTCTGTACCGTTATCTGTGCGCTGGGAACGATGCTGTTCTGCGCGCTCTTCGTTCCTCAGCAATATACGGCAACAGTCTCGATCATAGTAGACAACCGCGCCTATGAGGAGAATCCGTCCGAGGAGCCCTCGCATGTAAAGAGTACAAGCGATATTACCGCATCAAGAATGCTCGCCGATACTTATATTGCCATATTCCGCACCTCCGCATTCCTCGAGCAGGTCTGCGACAGAGTAAATGATTCGAGCGATATCATCGACAGCGGAAAAACCGATCCTATCGACGGCAAGCAGCTCGATCTGATGCTTGACATGAAGGCTGTAAACGATACAGAGGTACTGCAGATAAACGCATCAACGAAATACCCCCAGCTGTCTGTTGATATCTGCTATGCCATAGTTGAGGAAGCGGAGATCGTGCTTCGCAAAACGATGAACACCTTTACCGTAAACTCCGTAGAGGGGGATAACATTCTTATTCCTACCATACCCTCATCTCCCGGATTATTCAGCAGAGCCAAGCTCGGTGCTCTTGTCGGCTTTATCGGAAGCTGTGCGGTAATTGTCGGTGCATATCTGCTCAAAAAGCAGTTCGGCGATTTCTTCAGCTCTCTCAGAAGCCAATCGGGCAAGGAAGATGCTCAGCCCTACAAGACCGCTCAGGCGCCTCAGTACGCACCCGCAGCACAGGCAAATTATTATAATGCGGGCAGCAACGCTCAGTTCAGCGTAAGCTATGCAGACCAGAACCCGCTCTCCGGCAATGACCAGCAGCTCAGAATACGCAGAAACGCAAAGTCCGGCAGACAGTCCCCCGCGCAAAAGCAGTAATCTAATATTCAGGCATCCCGACACCCACACACAAGCAGAGCAATCACAGAGGAAATACAATGACGCTCACGTTGACAGCCACCTGTCTCTTCGGCCTGGAAAAGCAGCTGGGTGAGGAGATAGAAGCTCTCGGATATAAAAAAACAGAAACTATAGACGGCAGGGTCAGCTTTCTCTCGGATATCGGAGGGATAGCAAGATGCAATATCAATCTCAGGCTTGCCGAGCGCATATACATCCAGCTCGGCAAATTCCGCGCATCGAATTTCGGCGAGCTCTTCGACGGGGTAAAGGCGCTTGCGTGGGAGGATTGGATCGGCAGATCGGATGCTTTTCCCGTTAAGGGTCATTCGATCAAGAGCAAGCTTTTCTCGGTACCCGACTGTCAGAAGATAATCAAAAAAGCAATAGCACAGCGCCTCGAGGAGGAATACGGTCTTACCTGGTTCCCCGAGAATGGCGTAAAATATCAGGTAGAGTTTTTCTTGCTCAAGGACACCGCTACCCTGATGATAGAAACGAGCGGAGCTCCGCTGCACAAGAGAGGCTACCGCACAGAGGCAAACGCCGCCCCTCTCAGGGAAACTCTGGCAGCGGCGATGGTCATGACCTCGCGCCCGAGAGACAACGTTCTTCTCTGGGATCCGTTTGCAGGCTCGGGCACGATAGCCATAGAAGCGGCACTGCAAATGACAAACACAGCCCCCGGGCTCTATCGGCGCTTCTCCTCGGAGGCGTTCCCTCAAATACCCGAAAGGGTATGGATGGCAGAGCGTGAGGCTGCAAGGTCAAGGATCCGCAAGACCGAGTTCAAGGCATTCGCATCGGATATTGATGACAGCTGCATCAGAATAGCACAGGCAAATGCACAGAGGGCAGGCGTGTCTGACACGGTGCAGATCTTCAAATATGATGCAAGGGCTATAAGAAAGCCTGCGGATCTGCGCGGTACTATAGTCACAAATCCCCCATACGGTGAGCGTCTCTTGACGATGCCCGAGGTGGAGGTGCTCTACCGCGAGATAGGAGAAACGTTCCGTGCTCTCTCTCCCTGGCAGATATACGTGCTCAGCTCGGCAACCAACTTCGAGCGCTTGTACGGCAAGCGCGCCGACAAGGTAAAAAAGCTCTATAACGGCATGATCCCCTGCTTTCTGTATCAGTACTTCAAGCAGGATAAAAGATAAAAAATTCCCCTAAGAGTATAAATGCACAACATCGGCGTTTATACTCTTTTTTTCGAAAAGGCAGGTGAAACAATTGGATCAATATGCTCTAATCGATTCGTTCAATGATACTATGGAGCTTTGCGCGAGCGCCGGTCTCTATAAAAGGACAAGAAATGCCGCAAACTCATCCGTGATATACTACGAAGGCTGCGAATCAAAGAGACGAGCCGTGAAAAAATACAACTGCAGGGTATCGGTCACAGCCGAAAGCACCTTTGCAGAGGCAAAAAAGCACGTACGGGACGGCCGCGTTGCCGTACTCAATTTTGCCAATCCCGAAAATGCGGGAGGCGGTGTAAATATCGGTGCTATGGCTCAGGAGGAGTGCCTTTGCAGAAGCAGCAATCTCTACCCTTGTCTGACAGAGGCTCGTTTGTTTTCGGACTTCTACGAATACCACAGAAATCTGCACAGCCATTTTTACTCGGATCGTCTGATATACACGAGAGGCGTGACCGTGTTCAAAACCGACGATGATATTCCTCGGATGCTACCGCGCAGAGAATGGTTTGAGACGGATGTGATCACCTGCGCTGCGCCTTATCTGGGGCACAGCAAATACACTAACCCCACTCTTCTTTCAAGAGTATTTGAGCGCCGTATCAAAAACATAATAGAGGCGGCGCTTGATAACAAGGTCACCACGCTGATCCTCGGCGCATTCGGCTGCGGAGCATTTAAGAATCCTGCCCGTCTTGTAGCAAAGGCGTTTCTATCTGTCATTGAAAAAAACGGCTACCGCAGTATGTTTAAGAACATTGTTTTTGCAATAAAGCCCGTCGACGGCGATCGGCTCAGCGCAAATTTCAGGATCTTCGCACACACCTTCCTTGGCTCTTTGATCGCAAATTGCCCCTCCTACGAGCTTCCCGAGATCAGCCTGCCAAACGGCAAAGTGATTGAAAAATGCATCGTGGAGTTCTGCTCTCTTCCCGTCGAATACACAATTGAGGACATTTGCGACTTTGTTGTAAGCGGCGAAAATTCCCCCAGTCCGTACTGCCTCCGTTTATTTGCTGATCGCGACAACAACGTACGAAAATATTACAAGCAGCACAGCTTCCTGTCTTGGCAGAGAAGCAACCCGCATTACAAAAAATGCATTTCTATCCTCGGAGATTCTCTGAGTACGCTTGAAGGATATAATCCGTCGGGATACGATATGTTCTACACGGGTGAAAACTGCACAAGATCGAAAGTCTGTCAAATGAACCATACCTGGTGGGGGCAGGTCATTGAGCTTCTCGGTGCGGAGCTTCTCGTCAATAATTCCTTTTCAGGCAGCCGTGTCAGCCGACTGCCAAGCTCAAACGAGCGGTTCCCCTCGGGATGCAGTAATGAGAGAACATCGGGGCTTCACGTAATGGATACTCTACCCGATGTAATAATCGTATATCTCGGCACCAACGACTGGAGCTGCGGCACAAAGCCTACCCGGCATCAAAACGAAAAACAGACAGACGAGCCATGCGACGATACCGTATTTTCCGACGCGTACGAGCTGATGATAAAAAAGCTGAAGAATAATTATCCAAGTGCTCGTATCTGCTGCTGCACGCTCAATACCACATTCATGTCAGAAGTTCCCCGCTTCGCGTTTCCGTACGAATACGGGGGATATCATATTGATGTCTACAATAACATCATAAGAGAAGCCGTAAAGAAACACGGATGCACGCTGATCGACCTTGCACGTTATCAAACTCCCTATGATACCATCGATGGCTTGCACCCTACGAGGGATGGAATGAAGACCATTTCGGAGATGGTCATGCGTGAGCTTGACCTGGTATTTGCAAGTATTCTCGATTCATAAAAAGCGACTGATGGTTCTCTGCTTCGCTTAAGATCGTTACTCTCATCTCCGACCCGATCCTTCGCTGCGAACCCCAGCCGCTTTGCTCCCTCGCGAAGCAGATTTTTCGTCAGACGAAGAATGGAGCGGCGAGGAGGCGTGAGCGTATTTTCATACGTGATCG
>JAZMZS010000225.1:0-9676 GCA_045586105.1 Eubacteriales bacterium
AGGTGGACAATATGAAGCATGTTTTCGTTGTTAACCCCCACGCGGGTAAAGCCAAAGCCAAGGAGATTATACAGAAGCTGCTTGCAGGCTTTAAGTACGAGCATGAGATATATTACACATCGGGCAACAAGGACGCTACCCGTTTTGTGAAGAGCAGATGCGAGAGCGAGCCCGAAGAGTTCTTCCGCTTTTATGCTTGCGGAGGAGACGGAACCATCAAAGAGGTCGCTGAGGGTGTATATGGGCACGATAATGCCGATCTGAGTGCCGTTCCTCTCGGATCGGGCAATGATTTTGTAAAATATTACGGCGGTGCTGATAAGTTTATGGATCTGACGCGGCTTGCCGAAGCAGAGTCTGATTATATTGATCTTATCAGAGTTAATGATGAGTTTTGTATCAACGTCTGTAACTTCGGATTTGAGAGCTATGTTGCAAAGACGATGGATGAGGTAAGACACAAAAAGCTTATCGGAGGGAAAAACAGCTATACTACAGGAATAGTCAAGGCGCTTTTCTGCGCAATGAAGAACAAGGCAGATATCTACGTGGACGGTGAAAAGATCATTGACGGAGAGTATCTGCTCGGAACTGTCGCTAACGGTCAATACGAGGGCGGCGCATACAAGTGTGCTCCAAGATCGCTCAATAACGACGGAATGCTTGACGTGTGTATAGCGAACGTTATATCCAAGATCGACTTTGTCCGCCTTGTGAGCGTATACAAGGAGGGCAAGCATCTCGACGATCCCAGATTTGACAAGATAGTGATATTCAGAAAGGGTAAAAAGGTCGAGGTGCGCTGCGAGGAAGAGAATACGATCGCACTTGACGGCGAGCTTGTCAAGACAGGTAATTTTACCTGTGAGGTCATACACCGCGCGGTCAGATTTGCCGCTGTCGGTGTTACTGCTGATAATAAGGAAGCAGTTTCCGTTTGATGCATTATTCCGGAGGACGTTATCACCTTACAGAATGCACACTCCGGTGAGGGTAATTACATATGAAGATTTTATTGTTATCCTGTAATACAGGTGAGGGGCATAATTCCGCAGGAAAAGCTCTGAAAAAATATTTTGAAGAAAACGGCGATGAATGCTATATGGCAGATGCGATAGCGTTCAGATCCGAGACGATATCGAAGATAGTGGCGGAGGGGCATGTTTTCATATATACAAAGACCCCGAGATTTTTTGATGTGTTTTATAACGGCGCCGAGAAGTTTGCAAAAACAGAAACGAGCAAGCATGATTCGGTGCTTTTTAAGCTGCTGTCTAAGGGAGCTGTGAAGCTTTATGAATATATAAAGGAGCACGGCTTCGAAAGAATAGTGTGCTTCCATCCGCTTGCTTCTCAGATGCTCACAGCGGCAAAGAGGGATTATCCCGAGCTCAGGGAGATCCCGACATATCTGATCGCAACGGATTACGTGGCATCCCCCGGGGTAGGGGAAAGTAACGTAGATGTGTTTATAACTCCTCATCCCGATGTTGAGCATGAATTCATACGCAGAGGAGCGCCGAAGGCTAAGATCGTGCCGATCGGGATTCCGATCAGCCCCGCTTTTGCGAGACTTCCCGAAAAGGCAGAGGCGAGAAGAACGCTTTCTCTTCCCGAAAACGGAAGAATAATTCTGCTTATGTGCGGAAGCATGGGCTGCGGACCTATCGAGAAGATCGCAGAAAAGCTTACCGAGGCAATGAAAGAGAATACGTCTCTCGTTATCATATGCGGAAGAAACGAAAAGCTTTATCAGGAGCTTTTGCCGCTCTCAAGCAGGCATGACAACGTAATAATACTCGGCTTTACCGATAAGATGGCGCTTTATATGAGATCCGCCGATCTCTATATTACAAAGCCGGGAGGACTTAGCTCGACCGAGGCAGCATGTACCGGACTTCCGATGGTCATGGTAAATGCCGTCGCGGGATGCGAGACCTACAACTTGAATTTCTTCACACGCAACGGCTATGCGGTCACCTCTGACAGCGTAGACGGAATAGTCCGCGCGGCTGTCTCTCTGGTTTATGATGATGCGAGGCTTTCCGAAATGAGCCGCGCTATGCGCGAGAATTTTTCGGCAGACAGCACGTACGAGATATACCGTTATATAAAAGAGGGACGGCGAAATGGTTGATTACAGAGGATTTCGCTTAAAGCTTTTGAATGCTCCCGAGTATTCGCATCTTAAACTCCTGCTTTTCTGGCCTGTGTACGGCATTGCCTTTTACACCCTCGAGAGAGGATTGCCCGGGCGCGTATACTTTCCTGTGGAAAGTGCGATCGATGCATACATTCCGTTTTGTGAGTGGTTTCTGATCCCGTATATGTTCTGGTTTATTTATCTTGCGGGAATGGTGCTTTACGGATGTCTGTTTGATCTTAATTCATTCAGACGTTATATGTATTTCATAATGCTTACATATACCGTGACGATCGTAATATACATGCTCTTTCCGACCTGTCAGAACCTCCGCCCCGCTACATTCGAGAGAGATAACGCTCTGACACGCTTTATTTACGGCTTTTACAATTACGATACACATACCAACGTCTGCCCGTCGATCCACGTGCTCGGTTCTGTCGCCGTATCTTACGGTGCTTGGAATTCAAAGCACTTCGGCACTCCCGCATGGAGATGGGCGTTTGGGGCTGCGAGTGCGTTGATATGTGTCTCGACCGTCTTTATGAAGCAACATTCGATAATCGACGTGCTTGCGGCACTCTTGCTTTGCGTTGCGGCTATTCCCGTGTGCAGAAGACTCGAGCGGTCGCAGGAGCTGAGACTGAAAAAACAAAAGCTTAAAGCATAAAACAAGTACGTCTTGGGAGACGCAGTAGTATCTGCGTCTCCCGTTTTGATAAATAAAAAAACAATTTTTTGACATGATTTTCTTGCTTTTCCCAACCTTTTTTACTTAACACGTGTCTAATAGACGAGCGCTTAGAAAGGGAAATCCCGACCACTGAGAAAGGAGAGTGCATATGTACTGCAAAAACGAAAATGACGAGACTCTGGTAATGCTTACCCTTGCAGGCGAGCAGACCGCGTACGAGGCATTGGTCACACGCTATCAAAAGGCAGTAGTTGCTTCGGCTATTTCGGTAACCAAGAATCACTTTATGGCAGAGGACGCCGCACAGGATGCTTTCGTTACCGCGTGGATGAAGCTCGACACCCTGCAGGAGCCGAAAAAGTATGCTTCCTGGGTATGCCGTATAGCAAAGAACTGCGCCTTGAACATGATAAGCAGATACCGCAGCTTTCTTCCGCTTGAAACGGTAGACAATCTGAACGTGTTTGCCGATGCTACAGACGATCCCGCCGCTGCGTACGTACGCTCCGAAGTAAACACAGAGGTTGACACGAGTATCGACAGCTTGCCCGAAAAAGTACGGCAGATCATTTATCTGCACTACTTTGAGGAGCTTTCCATCGCGGAGATCGCAGACCGTATGCGCATCTCCGAGGGAACGGTCAAGTGGCAGCTTCACGACGGAAGAAAAAGGATAAGAAAGGAGCTTTGCGCTATGGATGAAAAGTACAACGACACGCTCGTCAGACGAGTTATGAAAAAGGTTGAAGAACTCAAGCTGTGGCAGCTCAGAAATGATAAGAGCGGCTTTGAAAAGGAATATAAGGAAGTGCTGCGCGATATAGAAGAGCTTCCCGAAAGCAGAGAAAAGCAGAGCGCACTTGCTGATGTTCTCATGCGCGGCTGGTGGTGGCTCCCCGGCGAGAAGAACGACGCTTTGTTTGCCCGGATCGCAAAAGCGGCTATGGAAGGGAAAAACGAGGAGGTAATGACGTTTATCGTCACCCGCGAGGATTCGAAGGTATACGGCGGAGCACGCGTGGATTATATCCGGGAAAAGCAGATACCCCGCCTTGAAAAGGCGGGATTTGTCAAGACTCTCGGCAGAGAATGGTTCTGGCTCGGCTATAATCTGTTCCGACAGGGAAAGGCAGAGGAGGGGCATTCTGCATACGATAAGGTCGAAGAGATACTTGGCAGAGACGAGGCTTACCGCCTGCTTGTCCCTTACGCACGAAAGATGGAGGAAGTGCTGTCAACAAGATACAAGGATACGGTCGAGGAGCGCTATCTTATCGGCGGAAGCGTAGAGGAGTATCGGCACATAGACGGTGAGGCGCGCTATTGGGACCAAAAAGGCTTTGGCGAAGGATACCTCTCTTCAATAGACAGAAACGGTTTAAAGCTCTTCCGTAATGCCTCGAGCTGTGACGGACGATTCTTTGCGGATATTTCTCTGGGTGAGACGTACGTCGGCTCGGACACAACGAAGCTCACTTACGTTTCGGATAACGAAACTGTCGATACGCCTGCGGGCAGATTTGAGGGATGTCAGCTTTGGGAGGTCAGACGCTGGAATGATTTTCAAAAGATAGTGTGCAGGACCTACTATAAGGACGACGTTGGTATAGTTTTACAAGAGCATATCACCGACGGTGCAACAGATACCCGTTCACTTGCCGCGTGTGAGATAAAGGGCGGCTCGGGGCTTTTGCCTTTTTACGAAGGGAATAGCTGGAAATACGTCTCGGACCACTCGCCTGATGCTGTCAGCTCCGATCTTGAGATCACGGTATCCTTTGCGGACGATAAGCGTACTCTTCTGTTATATTGGGTGAATGCCGAAAGATTAGGGTATGACGAGTCGTCCTGGCTTGACACTGTGCAGGAGATATCGAACGAGTATGCACGTACAAAAAAGAACGGTAATACCTATATATGCGACGTATATCCGAGCATTGAGCGAGCAGAGCGGCTTGCACAGACTCGCATGGAAAAGGCGTATACGAAAGCCGCCGCGTCTGTGGCAAGAAGAATACTGTCTACCGATACTACCTTCAATCCCGTTTATACAGCTACGGGACATTGGAATTTCTTTGGAAGAAACTATATCAGAAAGACAAATGACAAGCTTTTCTATACTGATTATAACTCCCGTTGGTCGTTTGAGTGGAAAAGCATGGGAAATATGGGTTCGGCAGATCAACCGCTTCTTTATAACGATATATTAGGTATTTTGCAGGATGCGGCAAACTGCCTTTGGAGTGAGGAATGGATCGTCGGGTCGGCACCTATCGTTGAGTATTCAAGATATGACAGAACGGTCAAAACGCAGATAATATGCGAGGACGGCGGTACGATCACCACAAAGGCGGGCAGATTTGAGAATTGTGTTAAGCTTTGCTTCGATATCAGCGGAATGAGCGACGGGTTGGCTTACCGAGGCGGTAAGAAGGTTTATTATTTTGCAGAAGGTATAGGCATCGTTCGCACCGAAAACGAGTATCTCGGCGGCGCGAGAACGGCAGTTTATGAGCTTACCTCCTACAAGGGAACGGGACGAGGATATATGCCTGCCGAGGATGGGCTTGTCCGACGATACGATGCGCTTGACCTGACCGACGGCTTTGTAGGAGCGGCTGAATATACTTACGTAGCGGACGAGGACGGCGATATCGTCGTATTTTCAGACCGTACGGGAATTAGGGAGATACAGTCTCCGATAACTCTGTATTCCGCAATTCAGAGCGAGGTCATAGAGGATCAGCTTTGGGAAAGCGGAAAAAGAAAGGAAAGCAGACTTATCCACGACCTGAACAATTTTAATCTGCTTTGCCATTTCCTCGGACGTCCGACAAGATACCCGGGCGCACCCGCAAAAGGAGTAGCATGGAACAAATACAGGCTCAGGATAATGGAGGAGCTCGGAGAGGGAGGCGTTCCCGATGCGTGGCTCGGCTTTTATGCGGCTACAAGCTTCCGCACCGCTTGCGCGCTGTTCGGTAAAGGCGAGAAGGAAGAAGGCTATGGTTGGCTTGAAAAAGCGTTTGCCGCTTATCCTAAGTGGGATGATATTCCAAACGGTGCCGAGATGGAAGTCGGTGATCCTCTGATATACGGTGATATCAAGGTTATCAAGGGAAAGCCTGTAGTCAAGCTTCCCGATGATACTTTAGAGCCAATTCAAAACGAGTGGATGTTCGAAGGCTCCTGCAATCTTCTGTATCACGGCTTGACTGCCAAGCACGGCTGGGAGTGGTTCAATTCCGTCCGTGAGGAAGAACGCTTCAAGGAATATATCGAAAGAGCGAAGATTATGGTGGATAAGTATAAAAACGCATAATCCCACTATAAAAAATCCCCCTTCAAAAACAGAGGATAAAGGTTTTTGAAAGGGGTCAGGGGGAAACTTTTTGCAAAAGTTTCCCCCTGATTTTATATTTGTTAAGTTATTACTTTTCTTCCTTTGCCATTCTCTTAGCAAAGCGCTCGTCAGCGAGCTTGGAGAACTGCTGAATGATCTGGATCTCTTTTGCTATGTAGGGATGACCGTTGAAGCGATAGAGATCGTGCTGGAACTTGGTAAGATCGTGAGGTCCTGCGTAGTTGGGATCGTCGATCTCCTTGTTGTAGCATCCCCAGGGCTCGTAGGTCTGCGAGAAGCCCTGAATGAGACCCCAATGGTAGGAGCCGACGTCCTCAAGATAGAAGAGAGGGAATATCTCGTCTACGTTGTTGTGAGTGATACGGTTGAGCCACTCGTTGTTGATAACGGGTCTGCCCCAGTCCTCCTTGAGCTTTTCGATCAGGCGGACCATCGTCTGGAAGGAGCCGTAGTAGTGGAAGGTGATAATGTCGGAGAGCTCGAGCGCACGCTTCTGTGCGGGAGTTGAAGGCTCGAGGTCAGCGGGATTGTATGCCCATACGTCAGCCGTAAGAGGCTGGATAGGATCATGGGAGCGGATGATCTCGAAGCACTTTTCCATCATGGGAACCGAGAGGTCGCCTCTCTTGCCGTTGGAGATCTCGTTCCAAACGTCCCAGATCTGGAGACGCTCGTCCTGCGCATACTTAGCTGCGATCTCGTCTACCATCTCAAAGAACTTGGGCTGCATATCCGGCTCGTCGGGAACCATGTAGCCGTGATCGGTGTATCCGCCTGCGTGAGGTCCGCGGCAGATACCGCTGTGATAACCCCAGTCGACGTTCTGCTCGCCGAACTTAGCGGGAATGAAAAGCTCCTTCGGAACGGTGCAGTCGTTACCGATGGTAAGCATTACCTTGATGCCGTACTTGTCAGCGAGAGTGATGTACTCCTCAAGATTAGCCATAAAGCTGTCGTGCTCGTAGAACCATACCTCGAACTGAATGATAGCACGTACTGCGTTGAGTCCGGTCTTCTTTGCAAGGTCGAATTCGTACTCGATCTGACGGATGACTTCGTCGTGCTTGTACGCCTGCCACATCGCGATACGGTTTACGCAGTTGGAGGGATAACCGTTAAAGCCTCTGATCCAGGGCTGCTTGCGGTACCACTCGTGCGCCTGCTCTTTTGTCCATTGCGTTTTCATTTTAATATCCTCCGTGTATGAGAAAATTATTATTTACACCCTCATTATAACAGATACACCCTTGACGGCAAAGCAAAAAAGGTATATAATATCACCAAAAAGTAAGGTGGAGGCGCCGATTATGCTAACTTATCAAAATGAAAATATAGGCGAAAGCTATGCTTTCAGAGCGAGGTTTCATCACCCCGGATACAGCGTACCTCCGCATATACACGAATACAGCGAGATGATCTACGTAAGCGAGGGATGCATGACGATGTATCTCGACGGAGAGCAAAGGAGGGTCGAGGCGGGGAAAATGGCGTTTGTTTTTCCCAACGTGTCGCATGAGTATACGTCGGACACGCCCTGCGAATGCTGGTGCGCCGTGTTTTCAAACGATTATCTTCATACGTTCTATAGATTCTACGCGGATAAGAAACCCGTTTCCCCTGTGATCACGATGTCGGAAGAAGCAAAAAGCACGCTTGAAAGACTACAGAAAACGAGCAGGGAGGACTCGGTTACGATCTCGGGACTTTTGCACCTTCTCTTCTCGGAGCTCGTTCGCTGCTCGGAATTTGAGGAAAGACAAGGCGTCGGGAACGAGCTTTATAACCGTGCTATAAACTATATATCTGCAAATTTCAGATCCGACTTCTCACTTGCAGATATGGCAAAGGCGCTCGGCTACCACGAAAAGTACCTTTCCTCTGAGCTTCATTTTCTCACAAAAATGAACTTCCGCGCTTTTCTCTCGACCTACCGTATAGACCACGCAAAGCGCCTGCTCCGCACCACGGGTCAGAATATTTCGGATATCGCGCTTGACTCGGGATATTCGTCTATCAATACGTTTAACCGCGCCTTTAAGTCTGCCGTGGGCATGACCCCGAGCGAGTACAGAAAATAGAGAGCATAAACTAATAACTACAAAAACCCCGATGGAATTTCCATCGGGGTTTTGTTATGCAATTTTGATTTCCCTAAAATCAGTCGCTGATGTAGGGAAGAAGTGCAACCTGACGTGCGCGCTTGATCGCCTGAGTAAGCTGTCTCTGGTGCATAGCGCAGGTTCCGCTGATTCTTCTGGGAAGAATCTTTGCTCTCTCGGAAATGTACTTTCTGAGCTTAGCGGTATCCTTGTAGTCGATATAAGTTGCCTTTTCCTGGCAGAACATGCAGACTTTCTTTCTTCTGCGGTTGTTCTGACGGAACTGACGCTGACCCTCGGGTCTTTCGTTCTTGTTATCCATCTTATGAAACCTCCTATAATATTTCGGTCGTTATCAGAAGGGGAGATTATCGTCGTCGCCTGCTTCTTCAAACTTGGATGCACTCGCCTCGAAGGAGGGAGCACCGTAGGAATCGGGTACATACTGCGACTGGCTGCCCTGTGCGTTCTCGGGCTTGGAATCAACGAAGCTTGCCTCGTCAACAACTACCTCGGTCGCATATCTCTTGGAGCCGTCGTTTGCGGTCCAGCTTCTCGACTGGAGCGAGCCTACGATACAGATCGGTCTGCCCTTCTTGAAATAGCGGCAAATGAACTCAGCCTGCTGACGCCATGCAACGATGTTGATGAAATCGGCGGTCTGTGCCTGCGCATCGTTTCTGTTAGCGAAACGGCGCTGTACTGCTATTGAGAAGGAAGCGACACTGATACCGTTGGTGGTCTGCTTCAGTTCGGGGTCTGCCGTAAGGTTGCCTATAAGAATAACCTTGTTTACGCTTGCCATGATGTAACCTCCTTGACTTCCTTTTCTGCCTTCGCCGAATTACTCAGCGTCAGCGGTGGTCTCAGCTGCAGCCTCTTCGACTACAACCTCTGCCTTTTCAGCGCTCTTAGGAGCCTCGTCTCTGACAACGATATCGCGCATGATGTTCTCATCAATGCGGAAGATACGCTCGAGCTCAGCTACGAAATCAGCAGCTGCCTTGAAGTTTACAAGCACGTAGTAACCTTCGGGAATATCGTTTATGGGGTATGCAAGTCTGCGCTTGCCCCACTCGGAAATATTCTCGATGGTTCCGTTCTTTGCTATGAGATCGGTAAACTTCGTCACTGTTGCCTTAACTGCATCATCACCGATAGTGGGATTTACAACGAACAGTGTTTCATAAGCATTCAGGATCTTTTCCATCTTTTACACCTCCCTATGGACTTTGGCCGAGACTTTTTCACTCGGCAAGGAGACGGGTATGCAAATATTTACCCGTACCAATTTGTTATTCTATCATGCCGCAGACGTTTTGTCAAGCACTTTTTTTGCTTTTATTATATGTTTTTATATATAATTTAATTGTTAA
>JAZMZS010000226.1:0-3260 GCA_045586105.1 Eubacteriales bacterium
CCTCTCCGAAGGTAAGCGGGTAGCCGTTTGCAAAGAAGATGCGCGTTGCACCGCTTGTGGTAATAGTAATATCGTCAAAGGTGACAGGTCCCTTTTGAGAATACGAGCTATTCAGATTGAAGCTTGCGGATGCGGTCTTTCTGTAATCCACGCCGCCGTTTACACATGTGATCCTGATATGCCCTGCATGTGCAGGCTCGGTATATGAGCCGATGCTCAAGGGTCCGCAGACTACGATCGTACCGTCCGCTCCCGAAAGCTTCTTGATCGCATTCGTCATTCCGCTTACCGCATCAGCCGCAGTATCTCCGCTGTTTGTACCCGATCCCGTATCCGAAACATAGACCACCCGAGTGCTTTCGGCACTCACATCAAGCTGCCGAAAGAGGTCTTGTGCAACAAATACTGTACAAGCAGTCAGCACAAGTATTATACCTAAACAAAAAACACCAAACTTTCTCATTATAATATCCTGCAATCTTAGATGATCCGAAAACAGACGTTTCGGTCATAGACAATATACCATACAAGACAGCATATTTCAAGGATATTGATAAAGTTCGGTGAATTTTGTAATTATTCAGGCGTTTTTTTCACTGCTGCTAATGCTCTCCGAAATGTAGGAAATGACCTCTTCCCTGGATATTCCGAGCACGACTGAAAACTCTTCGTGAAGGATGCGCTGCGCTTCCTCGAGAAATCTCTCATCGCAGGCGTGGACTTTCTTACCAAGCCGCTTCATGTGTTCCGAATGATCATATATCGTTTTTATAAAGCTGATCATCTCACATCTGTCTCCGTGGAGGATCACGTCTCGGTATGTCTGTTTCCTCTGCTTTTCGTTATCTATCCATGCCGCACCCTGCTGAGAAGAAATCCCCGAAACAAGCTTTTTGACCTCGTCGGGTGTGAGAAGCTTTCTCAGTCTTGATACCAGGACGGGATTTGAAGAAGGCACCATAATAGTAGCACCGTTTCTGTGTAAAGGCTTCAAAATATAGTACACATCCGTTTTACCGCAAACTTCCCGTTCTGCGATGTCGGTGACCGTGCAAATTCCGTCGGTGCCGTATATTACGGTATCGTTGATCTTGTACATAGTTTGTTCCCTTTCGTATTCGATATGGTCTTTACATTATTATTTTAGCACAAAATGCGGAAATTATCATGCTTTTTTTCAAATTTTACCGATTTTTGTAATTTTTATACAAATATTCGGTCAGGGTTCTTTGTTAAATATGACCATAAGATAATCAGGATAGGATAACAAAAGTATTGTATGTTTTTTTGTATTGCCAATCCGCCCGAAAAATGTTATAATGTTAAAAATCAACAATAACCGACCCAAAGGAGCGCAATATGCACAAAACTGTAAAAAAGCTTTTGTTTTTGTTACTCTCGATATGCATCCTTCTCGCAAATGCTGTTTCATGCACCAACGACGCTGTAAGCGGCGCAGATACCGACACTTCGGCAGCAGAGCCTGCTGTAAGCGGCATTGCAAAATACAGCATCATCTACGAGCCATCGTCAAAGCTGTATGCTACCGGAGTAAAAAACAAAATAAAGGCTATCACGGGAGCAGAGCCGAAATGTGTTGCTTCAAGCAACGCTGAGGCTGTCGAATACGAGATACTGATCGGAGATACGGGAAGATCAGAGAGCACGGAATTCATTTCCTCACTCAAGGATTACGAATACGGCGTAAGCATCCAAGGCAAGAAAATACTGATCGCAGGAAAGCTCAAGGATTATACCGAAGAAGCCGTTACACTTTTCATAGACGATTATCTGCCTAAAAAAGGAACCGGGACAGAGCTGAAAAAAAGTGAGGATACAATTATGATCGAAGAGGAAGCAAAGAAATTCGACGAGCTCGTAGCTTCTCAAAAGATAACCTGGGAAGGAACGAGCAGGCTTGTACAGAGCGGAGGATATGCAAGAATGACTACCCTGCCCGACGGGAAGCTTGCATGCGTGTATTCGGGCGGAGGATACATTCGTTTCTGTACCAGCGACAACGGCGGTGAGACCTGGAACGCCCCGATAAACATAATCAGGATCGAAAAGACCCCGACCGGTCAGACGATGACCTTGGCGAATGCAAACATCGTAGTAATGAAGGACGGCTCGTACATGGTCGCGTTCCGCGCACATACTGCGGGCGACAAGTATGATGCATTCTACTCCTCGATACGTTACTGCATCAGCCGAGATAATGGAAAAACCTGGTCCGCTGATACGATCGTTGCGGAAAACAACCACCAAGGCAGCCAATTCACAGGCTTCTGGGAGCCTCACATGATATACATCAAGGACGGAAGGCTCGCAATGTATTACGCCTCTGACTGTATCGGCGGCACTGCTGAAGGATATCCTTTCGTCAAGAGCATGTCTTATCAGCATATCATAATGCATATTTATGACGAGCAGAACGGAAAGTTCGGCGAGCCGATCATTGCTTCAAACGGTGAGAACCACAACTCACGTGACGGAATGCCCGTCGTCTGCAAGCTGTCTGACGGAAGCTACGCAATGGTCATTGAATCCTCGTCAATGAAAAGCAAGTACTCCTTTATCGTTCAGATACTCTTCTCCGAGGACGGGATCTCATGGTCGGCGCCAAGAAACATATGGGTCCCCGCAGTCGTCAAGAATTACGCGGGCGCTCCGTTTATCGTTACTCTGCCTGACGGAAGGATAGCTGTCTCATTCCAAGCTACAGAAGGGAGCGGAACAACGATCGCCAACAACAACGTCAACAACAGCGTGATGAACGTAATTATTTCAAACAAAGCGGTCGTATACGCCGACAAGGATACTATAACTCAGAACGACTTTGAGCGAGTCTACTTCAATCCCATCGACACCGAGCTCAAAAATGCATACTCAGTCTGGCCCGCAATGCACGTACATAACGGCAAGCTCTACTGCTCCGCCGATCTCGGCGTATGCACATCCTCGACAGGACGCTCGGGAAAGGGTATATACTTCAGAATAGGTACTATCAAATAAACATGCAAAAGACCGTAACAGCATCTAAAAAAGTCTGTTTGCGGTCTTTTCTCTTTTGATCGGTCATGCAAGATCAAGCGAACTAAAATCAACTCAACAACATAATTATCATTTGATTTTAACAATTATATCTTGACGAAAGAGCCGTTTTGATTTATCATAAAATCAGAGTAATATATTCTCACAACAAACAACTATCACGGAGGATAAGAAATGTTCAGACACGCGAAAAAGATCACACTTAT
>JAZMZS010000227.1:0-8154 GCA_045586105.1 Eubacteriales bacterium
TTGTCTTCGCCGGGGACGCTGAGATCCAGCGTGCAGGTACCCTTGCGGGCGGAGGCATACAGGATGGGGCGCTCCAGCGTATCGGGATCGGCGTCCAGCTCGATGAGCAGGTCGAGGATCTCGTCCACCACTTCCTCGCATCTTGCGTCGGGACGGTCGATCTTGTTGATGCAGATCAGCACGGGCAGCTGCAGTTCCAGCGCCTTGGACAAAACAAAGCGCGTCTGGGGCATGGGGCCTTCAAAGCTGTCCACCAGCAGCAGCACGCCATCCACCATCTTGAGCACGCGCTCCACCTCGCCGCCAAAGTCGGCGTGGCCGGGGGTGTCAACGATGTTGATTTTAGTATTGCCGTAATGCACGGCGGTATTCTTGGACAGGATGGTAATGCCGCGTTCGCGCTCCAGATCGTTAGAGTCCATCACGCGGTCAGCTACTTCCTGATTAGCGCGGAACACGCCGCCCTGCTTGAGCAGCTCATTGACCAGAGAAGTCTTGCCATGGTCAACGTGAGCAATGATCGCCACGTTTCTGAGATCTGTACGTTTCACTTATCGTATCTCCTATATACTTATTTTCTAATTACTCAAAACAACTATATATTATATCACGCTTTAGTTTATATTACAATATGTCAAAGTCATTTTTTCGATATTTTTTGACCGTTTTCTTTGCCAAGGCACGTCAAAAATGCCGAAAAATACGTATTTTTCATTGCTTTTTCCGATATCGGAACAAACAAAACGCCAAAATTCCCGATCGAGAAAATCGATGAAAATAATGCAGACATCTCCTTTTTCAATCGAAATTTTCCACATTCGGAGAGCACCGTTTTTGGGTAAATCGCAAAATTGATACCCACTTCATTCGTTTTTGTACCATTAGAACCGCAAATAACTCACTTAAGTTAGATTATTATCCAATTGTTTAACTTTACTCTTGACATTCATCTTACAATGTTGTATAATCTTATTCGTAAAAATGTC
Organism: Eubacteriales bacterium; assembly: GCA_045586105.1. GTDB lineage: Bacteria > Bacillota > Clostridia > Oscillospirales > CAG-272 > JAZMZS01. Next base: position 987 of record JAZMZS010000227.1, read on the forward strand.
ATTATGCGGTGATCCGCACATTATTGGAGGATATCATGATAGTAAAGCTGCTCTCTGATCCCAACGTGGTTTATGAAGCCGCAATGCTTCTCTACGATGCTGCAAACAATATTACGTTCAGAGAAAAAAAGGGGGAGTTCGAGCGTTCCTCCGTCGAAGGCTCGGAGGAGCTTATGACGGGGCTCGACACCTTTGCAAAATTCACGGAGCTCATAGGAGATAAAAACGATATACCCGCACAGACCCTCACACAGCTTTTTCTCCACCGTCCCGAGCTTGATTCCTGCCTTGCCTTCTACATACTGCACGATATATTTGCTTCTCCCGAGCCGAATTTTATTTCGGATCTCGAGAAGATCAACAACATGTCAAAGGCGACCTTCTTTGCCAATATCTATTATCTTCTTCTCGGCAGATTCCCCGAGCTTGCCGACAAGGTCTCTATCACGAGCTATGCGGATATAATCAAGTTTATTTCCGTGCTTCCCGTCTCGGGCGAGCTTAAGTGGGAGCTTACATCCTTCTACAATGACTTTGATGCTATCAAGGGTCAGCTTGCTGTTATTATCGGAAAGGTAGGCAAGCTCTTCTATGACGGATATGAGCTTGTTTCCCACTACACCGACTGGTTTCTTGCCAATTACAGAATGTCCTCGGCATCCGATCCCGAGAGATATCTGCGTGAGAACTACAAGGTACTCGACGGAAAGAACCCCGATATTCTCTACGTAATCCCCTGCTCCTCGGCGGCTGACAGGATCGCATACAAAATGAACTATACCGAGGAAAAGGTAACAGACTTCCTTTATATAGGCGTTCTTCACAGCGCGGTAGTTGAGGCGAGCGATTCTCCGTTTGACGATACCAGACTTACAAAGACACTCAAGGTAATGGGCGACAAGAGCAAATTCGAGATAATGCGCATTCTCTCAAAGGAGCCGAAGTTCGGCCTTGAGCTCGCTCAGGCGCTCGAGATCAGCACGGCAACCATATCCCACCATATGTCTCAGCTCGAGGAAATGGATCTTATCCGCTGTGAGAGAGACTCTAACCGCGTTTACTATTCACTCAACCGCGAAACGGTCGAGTACGTGGTAAAAAATCTCAACAAGCTATTTATCGAGGACTGATAATATTCAAACATCCGTTGTATCACACATATATGACGAATGTAAATCGGTTTTTTTAACAATAATAATATATACCAAAACAAATCGGAGGAATGATCATGGATCTTAAGGGAACAAAAACAGAACAGAATCTCAGAGAGGCTTTTGCAGGCGAGAGCATGGCTCGCAACAAGTACACCTTCTTTGCTTCCAAGGCAAAAAAGGACGGCTACGTGCAGATCGCAAAGATCTTTGAGGAAACTGCGGCAAACGAGAAGGAGCACGCTGAGATCTGGTACAAGTATCTTAACGACGGACAGGTAGGCGCCACCATCGATAATCTTGAGGATGCTGCTGCAGGCGAGAACTACGAGTGGACCGACATGTACGACCGCATGGCGAAGGAAGCACGCGAGGAGGGATTTAACGAACTCGCAGTCAAGTTTGAGCAGGTAGCAAAGATCGAAAAGGAGCACGAGGAGAGATACAGAAAGCTCGTTGCCAACATCAAGGAAGGGCTCGTATTCTCACGTGACGGCGACGTTATCTGGCAGTGCTCTAACTGCGGACATATCGTCGTAGGAAAGAAGGCTCCCGAGATGTGCCCCGTTTGCGCTCACCCCAAGGCATACTTCGAGATCAAGAAAGAAAACTATTGATCACCCAAAAGCACCGTGTCAACAGCACACGGTGCTTTTCTATTGCACAAATTGCTCGGATGCGCTATAATATCGGTATAAAAAACTATCAAGAGGAATTGACATGAAGCTATACGCACCGAAATACTACAAAGAATTCAAATGTATTGCAGACAGATGCATCCATTCCTGCTGTATAGGCTGGGAGATAGACGTGGATGAGGATACGATGGAAAAGTACGTTTCCCTCTCGGGCGGCTACGCCGATACGATCCGCACTTCGATTGATGCGGGTGATACGGCGCACTTTCGTCTGTGTGAGGGAGAGCGTTGTCCGCACCTTGACAAGGACGGTCTATGCAGGATAATCACCGAGTACGGAGAAGAGTATCTGTGTGATATTTGCAGAGAGCATCCGCGTTTTTATAACGAAACGGCACGAGGCCTTGAGGTCGGTCTCGGAGCGGCGTGCGAGGAGGCGTGCAGGATAATTCTCGGCTCGGACGAATATGACAAAATGACGGTCATCGAAGAAGACGGCGGCATGGAAAATGATCTCTGCATTTTCGACACCATTCCCCACCGAGAACAGATATACAACCTCTTAAAGGATGCAAGCACCCACCGCGACGACAAATTGTCGGATATATCAAGGTCGTACGGCGTTTCGATCACCACTCCATCGGACGAAGAATGGCATGAAATTATCTCTTCTCTCGAGTATCTCGACGATTCTCACAGAGATCTTTTTTCCTTGTACTGCTCGTCTGTGAAGCCGAGCTCGGAAAACGAAAAAGCGCTTGAACGTGCTTTGGCTTACTTTATTTACCGCCACGTCTCCGGCGCATGGGACGAAGGATCTCTGCGGCAGCGCGTGGGCTTTTGCCTGTTCTGCGAAAGGCTGCTCGCCTCGATAATTACGTATACTGAGCTTGATGCTGTAACAGCGACACGTATGATTTCAGAAGAAATAGAATATTCCGAAGATAATACAGCAGCCATTACAGATGCATTTATATAAAAAGAATGAGAAGCCCGACAGCTTCTCATTCTTTTATTATTGGGTACGTAGACTTTTTCTCGAGCTTGATCAGTGTTACAGACAATGGATATATCAGCAAGCCTGCGGCAAAATTTGAAATACCGTGAGTGATATCAAATACGGTACCTGCCATTATCCATGCTATAGTCTGCTCGAGGTTATAACCAAACAGTAACGCCTGCCCCGGAGCGTATATTATTCCGAAAGCAAAACCGTGCAGAGCGCATACGGCAGGGTATGCGATCTTCTTCACTACAGGTGGAGCGTTTCTCGGTACGAGCATTGCCATGCCCCACAGCACCGCCCATACGTAGAGATAAGGTGCCCACCAGGTGGCAAAACCCGAATAAAAACCTGTGACGAAAACGTATACATATATCGGCACAAGTGCCTTGGCTCTATAAACAACCGTATAGAGAACGCTTAACAGTCCCACAAAATGAATATTCGGTAAAACATCCATAATAATATCCGAGAGAACCATCAAGGCTCCGAGCATCCCGAATATGACGATCGAGCGTATCAGACGCCCAATTCTTTGTCTTTTACTTTGCACGGGTGATCTCGTAATGCTCTCCGCCCGAGATCTTCTCTCCGTCAGCACCCGTCATAAGAGCCGTGCCTGATTTTGAGAGAGACCAGTAGTGCTTGTCCACGTCGTAGTCGGCGGTAATTCCGTTGACCTTTTTTATGTACAGACCGTAAGCTCCCTGCTCTCCTTCAACAAGCTTGTGCTCGAGCAGTGCATCGCCGAGGTTCTCCTTGTCCGTCTTGATAGTAAAGGTAACAGACTTACCGTCTGCCTTGACCTCTACCTCGATAGTTTTAGCACCTTCTCCGAAGCTCTTGTCCGAGCGATACAATGCATCAGCCCACAAGCCTTCAGCAGATATCTTTTCGGTTTCGGGCTTGTCGGTTACGGCACCCGTATCGGTAGTTGCGGGAGTATCGGTAGTTGCGGGAGCCTCCGTCCCGCTATCTGCGGCAGTAGTGTCGTTTGTGCCGCAAGAGACAAGGCTGAGTGCCATTATAAGCACCAGCATAACAGCTAAGAATTTCTTTTTCATTTTCTTACATCCTTTCATATTTCAAAAGGATAAAAAGCAAAAGCGCCCTCCAATGAGGACGCGACGCGAAAAAGGGCAAGGATACCCTGCCGTATCCTGTCCCGTTCGTATCCGACTCCCCACCTGCCCAAGAGGCTTTTACACTTCACAGTCCGATAAGCATTCCGACTTGAGAGCTCAAGACTCAGTTACGGTAATGGCTGTTGCCGCGGATTCTCACCGCAATTTCCTTATCCCCGAACGGTACCTTACACGGCACGCCCGACAACGAATAATATCCAATGAACTGTGTTTTATTCTTTTGTAGTCTAATAATAACATATCCCCGCGCTTTTTTCAAGAGAAAAGCGCAAATTCCTCCCGTGTGACAGCGGGAGGAATCCGGATGTTTTTTGATTGTTATTTTTTGTTCTTCTCTTTTGCGCGCTTGTCGTTGATTATCTGCATATGCTCGGCAGTAACGAGCTCTACGCCGTTCTCTCTTGCCCACTCTACGCACCCCTTGAGAACGAGGGGAAGGAACACTCTCGGAACACCGAGTATGGTGCTCAGCGCTTCGTCTGTGAACTTTACCTTGTCGTCGGCTCTGTCAGCGGCGTAACGTACGGATTCAAGAGACGCCTGACGAACCTGCAAAAGCTCCGCTCTCATTCTTCTCTTTCTGTGGAACCAGAAATTCTTACTGTCTCTGTAGCCGTAGTCAACGGGAAGCGCGGGGAAATCCTTTGCCCTTACTCCCGCTATGATAGCGTCGCTGTACTTCTTTTTCATAAGTATCTTATCCACGCGCAAAATAAAATGCGCGCCGAATTTGCTCGTGATACCGTTAAAATCATGATAGGGTCCCTCGTAGCCGTTCAGTTCCCCTGCCTTATCCTTATCCGCTCCGTCAAGCCCGCGCATCCAGGTGCATTCGATTGCCTCTATCGCATCGGTGAGGACCATCGGTCTTTTCTCGCCCGTCTCTTCCTCGATCATGCTCTTCTCGAGCCTGAAGCGGCACTTCGGCATCTTGTCCTCGGGCTTATCCCCCGGCCAGGAAAGCTTTACCGCCTCCTTGAAGGTCTTGGGGTCGTCGTCTATAAAGTTGAGGGTGCATTTTCCGTTTCTCAGGATGTTCTGCGCGGTATTCGAGGAATTACGGCAGCAAAGAAGCATTGCGTAATAGTCCTTTCCCGCTACGTAATAAGGCTGAACGAGCGAATACGGCCCTAAATTTGTCTTCCCGTCCTCGCACAGGGTGCTGATTATTACCGTAGGCATAGGGAAAAACAGCGACGTCTGGTAGAAATTATCTACGATCCTGAGATTTTCAAAGCTGCTCATTTTCATCTCTCCTTTAAGTTGATAGCTTTATTGTATTATATATAGTCACTTTAATAATTATATCAGCCTTAGGGCGGTTAGTCAATGATCTGCCGCTCAAAAACCCGATGATATCATTTTTGCGGATAGTTATTGCAAATCGGGGCAAATTGTAGTAAACTGCAATATATGAAGCTATGATGATATTATCGGGAGGTTTGTATGAAGAATTACGATAACGCAGAGCTGACAAGGGAGCTTTTGCGCTTTATTGAGGAAAGCCCGAGCTGCTTTCACGCCGCTGAGGCAATAACACGCCGTCTTGAAGAGGCGGGCTTTTCCCGTCTTTGCGAGAACGATGAGTGGGAGCTTGAGGGGGGCGGGCGCTACTACGTCACACGAAATCTCTCATCCGTGATAGCGTTCAGAATGCCGTCGGACGGTGAGCTTTGCGGCTTTAACATTTCCGCCTCTCACACCGACTCCCCCTGCTTTAAGATAAAGGAGCTCGGAGAGCTTGCACGTGCCGAATACACAGGTGTCAACACCGAAGGCTACGGAGGCGCGATACTCTCGAGCTGGCTCGACCGTCCCCTTTCGGTTGCGGGAAGGCTCGTCTGCCGTACCGATGACGGGATCGAAGCAAAGCTCGTTAATATCGACCGCGATCTTCTGCTTATCCCGAACGTTGCCGTGCACATGAACAGACAGATAAACTCGGGATATACCTACAATCCCGCCGTGGACTTGGTTCCGCTTTTCTCGGCGGGCAAGCCCGAGGGCAAGCTCAACAGGCTGATAGCCGAGGCAGCGGGAGCAAACGAGGAGGATATCCTCGGTGCGGATCTTTTCCTGTATAACAGAACGCCTGCGTCCGTATGGGGCGCTGAGGGTGAGTTCTTCTCGAGCCGTTCGATAGACGACCTGCAGTGCGCTTACACCTCTCTGTGCGGCTTTCTTGCCGCAGAGCCCACCGAAAACTGCACCGTCTACTGCGCCTTTGATAACGAGGAGGTAGGCTCGGCAACCAAGCAGGGAGCAGGCTCGGCGTTTCTGTCTGACGTGCTTCGCAGAATAGCAAGGGACGATGGCCGGGAGCGCTTCTCTGCCCGTCTCGCTTCCTCGTTTATGCTTTCATGTGACAACGCGCACGCCGTCCACCCGAACCACCCCGAGTATTCGGACTCTCAGAACCGCGCGGTAATGGGCGGAGGGGTAGTTTTGAAGTTCAACGCAGGCGGAAAATACACGACCGACGGAATATCCGAGGCGTTCGTAAAACATCTCTGCCGCGAAAACGGGATCCCTCTGCAGTTCTACGCTAACCGCTCCGATATGGCGGGCGGATCGACGCTCGGAGGAATCTCCTCCACCCGCGTACCGATAAATTCAGCCGACGTGGGGCTTGCACAGCTTGCCATGCATTCGGCATACGAGACGGCAAGCACCGCTGACAGTTCCGCTATGGCAAGGCTCAACGAGGCGCTCTTCTCCTCGGGGCTCATCTCCCTCGGAGACGGAAGCTACCGATTTGCAAAATAACGATGCAAAAGAAAGTGACTGACGGCACTCTGCTACGCTCCGCCACCGCTGTGCAGAACGCTCCACCCCCCGCTCAGATCCTTCGGTCGGGCAAGCCCTCCCTCGAGGATGACAGCGGGGAATCGACGCCAAACCTCTACGGAGCAAATACTTTACACATTTTACCTAAGCAAAAAAACGCTCACGTTTTTCCGTGAGCGTTTTTTGAGTTATTACCGATATCCGACGGCGAGTCCGAAAAGCAAAAGAAGCGAGGTCAGCACGAGGTTTGCTGTTTGGAACTTCCAGCTCCACTTAAACCACCTGCCGTAGCTTACGTCGGCGACGCCGAGGCTGATGAGCAGGGCGGGATTTGTCGGGTAGAAGACGTTTGAAAAGCCGTCACCGAATGCGAATGCAAGCACGCAAAGCTGGCTTGAAAGCCCGAATATCTGTGCCATCGGCACGATGAGGGGCATCAGCATG
>JAZMZS010000228.1:0-2045 GCA_045586105.1 Eubacteriales bacterium
TACTTGCTTCTTACTGCCTCTATCGGGGTCAACGCTGTTTCGTTACGGAGCGACCTCATCCGTCAGCTACGCTGACACCTGTCTCGCTGCGGCTCGGTCACGCTCGGGCTCTGACAGCCGTTTAGGCTGTCATTCACTCCCCTCGCGCGCTGCGCTTCCCACCGGGGAAGGCAACGCTGCGCTCAACCCGTCGGGAGTTTTACAATAAATTCGATTTCCGCACGGGCGAAGATCCACCAAAATATTCATTATTCGTTATTCTATCTTCATTATTCATTAAATATCCCCTTGACACGGACGGGCGGGTGTGGTATACTTATAATGCAATTTTTAAGACGGTACGGAGATGCCGGCAAGATTGTTCCATTATACTGCGGTATACCATAGCTCAACTGTGTCCATAGCCATGGGTATGCCCTGTCTTGATGAAACCGTCCTGCCGCGCAGAGACGGTATTTTTTTATGCAAAAAGATTGCCGTGCAGATCCTTCGCTTTGCTCGGAGGATGACGGCGCGGGATGATTTTCCGAGGGGTATACCGCTATGGCAAACGAAAAGCTCACCACGAAGGACATAAAAGCACTCGTCGAGAGAAAGCTCTCGGAGGCGGGTGTTTCTTTCGATTTTTCCGATTTAACCAAATATTTATTTCTTCCCGCTTTCGTTGATGTTCACGTACATTTCAGAGAGCCGGGTTTTTTTTATAAGGAAACGATAGAGACAGGCTCTCGCGCGGCGGCGCACGGCGGATATTCTGCCGTATGCACGATGCCGAACCTTGATCCCGTGCCCGACTCGCTTGAAGCGCTTCGGGTCCAGCTCGACGCGATAGAAAAGGATGCGTGCATAAAGGTGCTTCCCTACGGTTCAATAACGAGGGGACAGCGCGGCGAGGAGCTCTCGGATATGGAAGAGATGGCGCCCTACGTCTGTGCATTCTCGGATGACGGACGAGGCGTGCAGGACGAGGAGATGATGCGCTCGGCTATGCTGAGAGCAAAGTCGCTCGGAAAGATGATAGTCGCTCACTGCGAGGTAAACGATCTGCTTCACGGAGGTTACATCCACGACGGCGAATACGCCCGCGCACACGGTCACAGAGGCATCTGCTCCGAGAGCGAATGGGTACAGATAGAGAGAGACCTGCGCCTTGCCGAGGAAACGGGATGTGCTTACCACGTATGCCACATTTCGACAAAGGAAAGCGTGCGCCTTATCAGAGAGGCAAAGGCAAGAGGCGTTGACGTTACCTGTGAGACAGCACCTCATTACCTCATATACACCGACGCCGATCTCAAGGAGGACGGCTGCTGGAAGATGAATCCTCCGCTCCGCTCCGACGAGGACAGAGAAGAGCTGATACGCGGTATCAAGGACGGCACCATCGACATGATAGCGACCGATCACGCACCGCATTCGACCGAGGAAAAGGCAAGGGGGCTCGAGAAGAGTGCCTTCGGTATCGTGGGGCTCGAATGTGCGTTTGCTCTGATGTTCACGCATTTCGTCAAAACGGGTGAAATAACGCTCGAGAGGCTGACCGAGCTTATGAGCACAAACGCAAGGAAGCGCTTCGGCATCGATATCGGAGATGACTTTACGGTATTCGACGTCTCGGAGGAATACCTGATAGACCCCGCGGATTTTCTTTCAAAGGGACGTGCGACGCCCTTTGCGGGACACAAGGTATACGGCAGGTGTCTGCTTACCGTCTCTGACGGGAAAATCGCCTACAAGGCACCTTCGGTGCAGTGATATACACCCTTGGGCGAAAGCTTAAAGAGGAGCTCCGCTGCGGCGGAAATCAACCGTAATTATTCATTATTCATTATTCATTATTCGTTATTCATTTTCTATAATATATTTCGGAGGCAATTATGGCAAAAAGAACTGATCTGAAAAAGATAATGATCATAGGCTCGGGACCTATAGTTATAGGTCAGGCGGCTGAGTTCGACTACGCGGGCACGCAGGCGTGCCTTGCGCTCAAGGAGGAGGGCTACGAGGTAGTTCTCTGCAACTCCAACCCCGCTACCATCATGACC
>JAZMZS010000229.1:0-3650 GCA_045586105.1 Eubacteriales bacterium
TGTCCCGTTGGCGCTCTCTACGAGAAGGACGACACCCAGAAGATCATGGAGGCTATAGGCGATCCTACAAAGCACGTCGCTATCTGCTGTGCTCCCTCCGTCCGTGCTACCATCGGCGAGTGCTTCGGCATGGCTCCCGGCACAGATGCAGAGGGCAAGATGGTTGCGGCTCTCAAGCGTCTCGGCTTCGACGGCGTATACGACATGAACTTCACCGCTGACCTCACCATTATGGAGGAAGCTACCGAGTTCCTCGGCAGAGTAAAAAACGGCGGAGCACTCCCGCTCATCACCTCCTGCTCTCCCGGATGGGTCAAGTACTGTGAGCACTATTTCCCCGAGATGACTGAGAATCTTTCTACATGTAAGTCTCCTCAGCAGATGTTCGGCGCGGTCTACAAGACATACTTCGCAGAGAAGCTTGGTCTTGACCCCCGTGATATCGTCTTCGTTTCCGCAATTCCTTGTACCGCAAAGAAGTTTGAGGTTGGCAGAGACGGTCAGAGTGTTGACGGCATGCCCGGCGTTGACATCGCAGTTACCACTCGCGAGCTTGGCAGAATGATAGAGGCTGCAGGTATCGACTTCAAGGCTCTCGCAGACGAGAAGTTCGACACTCCCATCGACATCGGTTCCGGTGCAGGCGCTATCTTCGGTGCTACCGGCGGTGTTATGGAAGCAGCTCTCAGAACAGCTGCAGAGGTTGTTCTCGGCAAGCCCCTTGAAAAGCTTGAGTTCGAGGATGTCCGCGGCATCGAGGGCGTTAAGAAGGCTACCTACCAGCTCGGCGACGTTACTGTTCGTGTTGCAGTTGCCAGCGGTACAGCAAATGCTAAGAAGCTCCTTAAGTCTGTTCAGTCCGGCGAGACCCAGGTTGATTTCATCGAGATCATGGCTTGTCCCGGCGGTTGTGTAAACGGCGGCGGTCAGCCCACTCAGCCTGCAGTTGTTCGCAACAACGTAGATCTTCGTTCTTTGAGTGCAGCAGTTCTTTACAACGCTGATAAGGCTATGGATCTGCGTAAGTCTCACGAGAACAGCGCAGTTAAGGCTCTTTATGATGAGTACTTCGAGAAGCCCAACAGCCACAAGGCTCACGAGATTCTCCATACTCACTACGTTAAGAGAGGACTGTATTAATCAATCAAAAAAGCTCCGCTTCGGCGGAGTTTTTTCGTTATTCACTATGCACTAAAGACACGCCTGGGATAATAAAATTTGATTTGCTGTGGCTTATTGTTCAACTAACCAAATATTATTAGCTTTAATCCAAGTCAAGTGAATAGTGAATAGAGAAGAGATAATAGTGAATAGTGAAAGTTGAAAGCAGCGGAAACCGCTGCTTTCTTCGTTTAGTTATATTATTCTACAGTAATTACATAGTAGTTGAAGGACTCATCGTCGTACTGAACACAGAAGGTGTAAGTTCCGGACTTGAGGTTCTTTACGGTGATAACTCCGTCAACTGCTGCTGTAGCCTTAAGCGCTCTTGAGCCCTCGGCATTCTTGATCTGATTAGCTGTGGTATACTCACCCTGTGCGTATCTTACAACGTACAGTCCGTCGATATCGCCGATCTTAACGGTGTTGCCTTCCTGTACGAAGGTAGGAACCTTCTGCTGTACCTCGTAGGTATAGAATGCGGTATAACCGTCTTCATACTGTACTGCTATGGTAACTACGCCGTTATTTCTGTACTGGATCCTGTAGCTGTCCGCACCTTTGATATCATTCTTTGCGGTAAAGCCTCTTGCACCCTCGGTCTTCTTGATGGAGGATACGGTCTTGTGCTCGCCGTAAGCTGTTCTGATAACCTTTACACCGTCAAGATTTCCGATTGTAATCTGGAGACCGTTTTCGGTAAAGGTGGGCTCTGTTACGTCGATCTCAATATAGAGGTACTCTTCGCTGCCGTCATTGTGACGGATAAGTACGGTATGCATACCGCCTTCCTTTAATGTGTAGGTGTGTTCGGTAACATCACCAAGCTTTGCTGCTGTGATGCTGAATACCATATTATCCTTAACACTTCTGTAGCCGGTCTGCTCACCTGTAGCGATGAAGTAATCCTTAACATCCTTCAGATTGTGTACTGTCAGGTTAGGACCTTCTGCAGTCAAATAAGCTTTCTCTACTTCGGGAGCGCCTGTTGCGGGGATTACTTCCTCTTCAACTGCTCCGCAGCCGCGGCGGCAAGTTCTCTGTCTGAGTCCGTCCTCGGTCTCGGTTGCTTCCTTTACGGTCTCCCACTCGTTCCATGCATGACCGAGTGCCGCAACCTCTTCGGTGTAGCTGTCACCGCACGCACAGGTATAGGTCATAATGCCTACATCGGTACAGGTGGGCATGGTCGTCATAGTGCTCTCATAGCTGTGCTCGTGAGCTACCTCTTCATAGATAGCATAAAGGGTAATGGGCTCGGTTACGTCATATACCTCGCCTACGTTATAAACAGTACCTGTTCCGTCAGCTCTGGTGTTCCAGCTTAATACGGGCTTGGTACTTGAGGGAATGGTTACGGGTCCGGCATAGTTCTCACGGTTTTTGCGTACTCTACCGTTTGCATCCGAATATTCTGTAGGGTCTCCCATGCCGAGGATTTTGTATTCGTTTCCGTCTGTGATGTAGTTAAAGTCCTGAACAGTTATGCCGGTTCCATCATTCATATTATATGTAACGATGGGGTCCCACGCGGCATATACAAATACGTTTTCACCGTAGGGAACACGGTCGGTGTTTACCATAAACAGGCTGGACTTATATACGTCTGGATAGATAACGTATTCGTATCCGTTATTTGCGGCTGGGTCGTTATAGGTTGTTTCACCCTTACCGTTACCCGACCAGAATTCGGGTACGGTCATATCGTCTCGGTCTGTCTGTAATCTGTAGCCCTCACGGCTGAGGCTTCTGATATCCATCGGGAATACAAATGCCTCGGCAAATTTCATAAGTCCGTGAGTTGTGGGACTCTTGATGTTCTGTGAGGTCTTCCATTTTTCCCACTTACCGCCGTTGGCGTTGTAGTATACCGCGTAGTTACCGCCCGAGGGATACTTACCGTCCTCGTCCGAGCGTATCCATACACCCTTAAGGGTTACCTCACCCGGAACTATATACTTCATACCGGGAGAATAAACGTCTACCGCTACGCCGGTGGTACTCCAGCCGATGAATGCCCAGCCCTCATATTCGGGAGTAACGTCGGGAATCTCGATTATATTATTGGTTGCGGTGATTATGGGCTCGGGTGCCTCTGTCGGGAGCACGGGATCAAAGGAGACCTTGACACCGTAATAGTTATTCTGGTGACCCAGACGGTTGTATGCGTTCTGAACATCCTGCTTGCAGGCATTGGGATCTTCAAGCACCGCCTTTGCGTTCTTAAGATAGATATTGTCCTCGGGATAACCGTAGGCAAGCGCAGTATTGTACTGTGCCTGAAGTGCAGATTTGTCAGGCTCGTTTACGTCCTTGGTGAATGCCTTGATTGCAAAATTAGCTTTACCCTCGGCCCAGTTGTACATTCCTCCGGTAGTTGACACCAGATAATAGCTCTGTCCTGCTCTTCCTTGACAGTACACACTGTTTTCCATTACCGCATAAGGTGTTTCACCGGTCAGGGATCTGTTTTCCACAACAACACTGAA
>JAZMZS010000230.1:0-2441 GCA_045586105.1 Eubacteriales bacterium
GGACTTGGAATGGTAAACGGAGTTCACGTTCTTTTCCCCTCGGCAAGAGTCGGGCATATCGGACTGTGCCGCAACGAGGAAACTCTTGAGCCTTACGAATACTACTGCAAGCTCCCCGACGGCATTGAGGAAAAGCTGATACTTATAGTTGACCCCATGCTTGCAACGGGAGGAAGCGCCTGCGACGCGATCGTTCGCCTTAAGCAGAGGGGATGTAAAAATATTAAGTTTATGGCAGTCATCGGTGCTCCCGAGGGTGTGACCAAGGTAGCCGAGGAACATCCCGACGTGCAGATCTACGTATCCACCCTTGACAGATGCCTCAATGAAAGGGGATATATTCTCCCCGGACTCGGAGACGCCGGAGACAGGCTCTTCGGAACGAAGTAATTAACAAATATTAAGTGCAGAATGGAGTATAATATGAACTATCGTGATTTCGGAAAAACCGGTGAAAAGATATCCGCCCTCGGATTCGGCTGTATGCGTTTCCCCGAGTATCAAAAGGACGGTGAGAGCTTCGTCGATCAGGAAAAGACCGACGAGATGATCTCCTACGCATATGAAAACGGCGTAAACTACTTCGATACCGCCCCCGGTTACTGCAACAGAAACAGCGAGGTGGCTCTCGGCCATGCCGTCAAGGGCTTCAGAGATAAGATACTTATTTCCACGAAATGTCCCCTCGGCGACGACACGGATGCTGACGGGTACCGAGCAAAGCTCGAACGCAGTCTCAGCAGAATAGGCACGGATTACATAGATTTTTACCACTTCTGGGGTATAGGCAGAGGTGACTTCGACAATATCATCCTGAAGAACGGTCTACTTGAAGCGGCGGCAAGAGCAAAGGAGGAGGGGCTCATCCGTCACATCTCCTTCTCCTTCCATGACGATCCATCAGCTATCAAGTATATCATCGACACCGCAGAAGCTCGCGGTATCGGAATGGAATCCATGCTCTGCCAGTATAATCTCCTTGACCGCTCCAATGAGGAGATGATAAGATACGCGAACGAAAAGGGCGTAGGTACCATCGCCATGGGGCCCGTGGGCGGCGGACGCCTTGCGGCTCCCACCGATCTGTACACCAAGCTGACGGGCAAGCCCTCCATCGCTACATACGAGCTTGCGTTCAGGTTCTGCCTCGGCAACCCCTCTCTGAACTGCGCTCTGTCAGGTATGCAGAACCTTGATATGATAAAAAAGAACATCGCGGTTGCATCCGACGAGACCTCCTTCTCCGCAGAAGAATGGGAACAGCTCGGTAAAGCAATTGAACAGGTCAAGAGGTTCTCCGAGCTCTACTGTACGGGATGTAAATACTGCCAGCCCTGCCCCGCAGAAATAGATATCCCGCATATCTTTGAGATGTGGACATACTACAACGTATACGGACTTAAGGATCACGCCAAGGCTATGATGCGCCGTTATATTGAAAAGGGCGGCAAGATGTTTGCAGACTGCAAGCAGTGCGGACTTTGCGAGAAAAAGTGTCCCCAGCACCTTGAGATCCGCAAGAATCTTGAAATGGTATGCAAAGTCCTCAGCGAATGAGCTTCGGACTTTATGTGTCACCCATCATATACCAGATACGCGGCAAAAATATACAGTCCCGAGCCTATCATCGTTTAATACCTCAAAAAATACAGATCCCGCCGAAAAATCGGCGGGATCTTCTCGTGTCTCTCTCGTTTTACATAATCAAAGCCTACCGGGACTTACAGCTCATATTCCTCAAGACCGGCATTATCCATGGAGTAGCGGAAAAACTCATCGTTGGTCATGTCTACGAAATAGGTCCGAAGCACGCGGCACACACCGCCGTGACAAATGACGAGCACATTCTTCCCCGCGTATTTTTCCTTCAAGTCTTCGATAAACGAATACGTACGGTAGGCGACCTGCATCATGGATTCGCCTCCCGGATACTTGTAGGCAAACATACGCTTGTTAGCGAGAAATCCCTCGTGATATCGGTCAACGCCCTCGTATATACCGTAGTTTTGCTCGATCAGTCTGTCGTCCACCACAATCTGAGCACCGCAAATTTCCGATGCAATAGCGGAAGTCTCTCTTGCTCTCTTCATGGGTGACGATATAATAATGTCAATGCCAAGTCCCTTGACCCTCTCTCCGAGAGCAGCCGCCTGAGCTCTTCCCTTTTCGGTCAGCATAGCCTCCGTCAGACCGCATACCCTGTCCATTGTGTTAACGTCCGTCTCTCCGTGACGTGATAGATACAGTTTCATTTTCACGTTTCTCCTTGTGTTTCTTTTATCTACAGTATACCACACATCCACGGATATTTCCACCTTTCAAGCCGATATTCATTTTTTGATAAGTGTTCCGCCGTTCATCATAAGTACCATATCGTGTTTGTACCTTATAAGGGGCTTATGGGATATAACAATAATTGTACGTCCGTCAAAATGAGCACA
>JAZMZS010000231.1:0-2203 GCA_045586105.1 Eubacteriales bacterium
AGTGACCCGCCGAGATTTGAAAGCTCAGAGAATGTCCCGCAGTCAAAGAGGCGGTGCATGTGATCCCTCGAAATGTCAGACACGGCTGCATCCCTGCCGATCCCGTGGTCGGTGCATTTCGGTGCTCCGTCCGAGTTTACTACGATAATGCAGGTGTCAGAGTATAACAGGGAAGCGGTCAGCACCGAGTCGATGCTGTCCTTTTCTCTGTCGAGATAATCAGAAAACTCAGCAGAGCCCGATCCGTCAAAGTCAAGCACAAGAAAATCCGCTATCGCATCCGACGTTTTGTTGATGCTTTCCTGCTTTGATGCTATAGCATACTCGTTTGCGATAGATGAGATGATAAGAGCGAGAATAACAAAGCTGAAGGTTATCAGCATCATAAATACCGCAAGGTATTTTGAAAATACACTCTTGAACATATATCCTCTCGGATCACTCTACAGTGTCAAATTTGTATCCGACGCCCCAGACCGTCTTCAGCGACCACTTGTCCGAAACACCTTCCAGCTTTTCGCGCAGTCTCTTTACGTGAACATCGACCGTGCGCGAGTCGCCGAGATAATCAAATCCCCAGACCTTGTCAAGCAGCTGATCGCGGGTAAATACGTGATTTGAGTTCGAGGCAAGAAAATACAGCAGCTCCAGCTCCTTCGGCGGAACGTCAACGCTCTTGCCGTTGATCTTGAGCTCATACTTGACGAGCGAGATCTCGATGTTTTCGTATCTGATGATCTCGGAGTCCTCCTGGAATTCCTTTGCATAGGAACGGCGAAGCACCGCCTTTATACGTGCGGAGAGCTCTTTCATGTCGAAGGGCTTTGCCACGTAGTCATCGGCACCAAGCTCGAGACCGAGTACCTTGTCATAGGTATCACCCTTAGCTGTGATCATGATGATGGGCTTCGTTGAGCTTTCTCTGATCTCGCGGCATACCTGCCAGCCGTCCTTTTTGGGGAGCATAACATCGAGCAGGACAAGATCGGGGTTGTAGGTCTTGAAGAAGTTGATACCCTCCACACCGTCAGCAGCGGTCTTTACCTGGTAATCCTCGCTTTCGAGAAAGATCTTGAGCAGCTCGCAGATGTTGGGATCATCATCCACTACGAGAATCTTCATAGTCATGATATACCTCCTGTAAATATATTGATAAACGTTAGTCTTATGCTATTATATCCATTATAATGCAGAATATTGTCGAATGTGTGAAGAACGCTTGAACAATAATCGCATTATATATAAACAATTGCTGATACCTATATACTATTATAACATTTTTTATCTGAATAATCAAGTATATCGGGATTAAATCCGATCAAACTCAAAAAACGCTAAATCAGAGTGTTTTGCACTTGAAAAAGGGCGGTGCTTGTGTTATAATATATAGGATTTTTGATTTGACACGAAATTCCGGTACGTCAAAGCATCTTTTTCAAGGAGAGATTAACAATATGAAACTCGGTATAGTAGGACTTCCCAACGTAGGAAAAAGTACTCTTTTCAACGCATTGACAAACGCAGGAGCACAGTCGGAGAACTATCCCTTCTGTACGATAGACCCTAACGTCGGTATCGTTTCGGTGCCCGATAAGAGGCTCGATTATCTGCGTGATATGTATAACCCCGAAAAGTACACGCCCGCCACGATAGAATTCGTTGATATCGCGGGACTTGTACGCGGCGCATCAAAGGGTGAAGGACTTGGAAACAAGTTCCTTTCCCACATCAGAGAGGTCGACGCCATCGTCCACGTGGTACGTTGCTTTGAGGACTCGAACATTATCCACGTAGAGGGCTCGGTCGATCCTCTGCGCGACGTTGAAACTATAGATATGGAGCTTATACTCTCTGATATGGAGCTGATGGAGCGCCGTATCGACAGAGTAAAGAAGGCGATGAAGGGAGACAAGTCTCTTGCTGCCGAGCTCGAGGTCTGCGAGAAGGTCAAGGCTTGCCTTGACGAAGGAAAGAACGCCCGCTCGCTTGAGCTTGATGACGAGCAGAGAGCAATGCTCGCAGATACCCCTCTTCTTTCGATGAAGCCCGTTATATACGTCGCAAACATTTCCGAGGATATGCTCGGCGATGATCTGTCGGGATACGATGGCTACGTGTCGTTTGAGTGGCCACGGCGCTGGGCGCGCGATGTGGCCATTGGCGAGCCTGGCATCGTGTTCCCGCAGTTCATCAACTACATGCG
>JAZMZS010000232.1:0-9632 GCA_045586105.1 Eubacteriales bacterium
AGTTTGATAGGTCGGAGGTGTACGCACAGTAATGTGTTTAGCTGACCGATACTAATAGACCGAGGGCTTGAACTGTATTTTGCAGTTCATACCTATACTTGAGCTTGCTACTTCTTTGTTCAGTTTTTGATGACCATATTACCCCATAAGCGCAGAAAATGACGATCGGCTCAGCCGGTCTTTTTTTGTGCTTTTTTGTGCAATTATTTATGTGCTTTTTTGCGGTTTGACAAAAAAGATAGAATATGTTAAATTAATATTGTAATAATAAGATTTTTTTGTAACCTTTTCCGCTTATTTCCGACTTATCGATTGAAAGGAAAAGTTTACTCCTTTCACTATCGATATTCACAGGGGGTAAAAGTATGAAAAGATACGTTGTATCTATAGTTTTTCTTATCATTTTCGGCATAATATTGACATCCTGCTCGTTCGGCAGCTCAGATACAGAAGTTCTCTTTGGCGGCGGTTTGTCACGTGATACCGCTGACCCCGATGATGATCAGCACTATCCGCCCTCGGATGCTTTATCGACTCATATCCGTGTCTCCTCCGGAGAAGAGTCTATTCATCCTTACGGATGCTTGCTTTGGTCAAAGCTTGATAACGGCGACGGTACTTATACGGAATCGATCGTTGACAAATACGACGTTATCGATCTTGTAAGCGGCAAGACTTCCGTACCATTGACCTCTATACCTACTCTGAAATTTGACGGCACTGTTACTTTAAACCCGCAAGTTAATGCAAAGGTCGATTCGATTTCGGTCATAACAAGGCTCGGTCAGCAATACGTGTCAAGCACATCGAACCTTGATGAGCTTTCAGCCCTTCCCGAAGGCGAGTATTACGTCGTACTTTACGTGTCCATAGGAGGAAATTGCACCCCCGACGCTCAGCAGAACGGTTATCGGTATGAAGACGTTTTCAGACTCGTTGTCGAAGAAGGAAAGTCGGAATTTGATCGGGATATAGACAGCCTTCGTCAAAGCTATCCCGAATACTTCGGTCTTGGCACCTTCAAAGGACTTGAGGTATACGTCTGGTACGACGAAGACGGCAGAGCCTTCAGCGGTGCTATGACGGGCACAAATCGAATGAAGACCGAAGATGAGATCCGTGCGCTCGCCAATAACGGTGCGAGTATACTTGAAATGAGCGTTATTCTTTCTACTTACGGTAATGATGTGTTTGTGAGCGTCTGGGGTACGACAAGTCACGGCGAAGATACAGTCTTGAATATGACGATAGCAGAAACTCTCCCGAGCTGTCTTGCGTTTGAGGACGGTTACTGCTTTTATGCATACGATGTTTACGGAAGTCTCTACCGTGTACTGTGGACGGATCACTCCAAGCTTGAAGAAAAATGCCGAGTCAAAGTTTATTTCACCTTCAAAAAGATGCTTGTATACGACGAGCCCGCTTCGGGGTGGAGTCCGATGTTTGAGGTGACCGCAACCAAGGTCGAGCCGTATTCCCGCTCCTACGTTAAGTCACAAGACGATCTTTACGAAATATCTTTACCTGACTGCGAAAAAAACGTCAAGCTCGGTCGGGATTATATCAAGTACGTTCCCTATATTTACGATGATCTCATTGATAAAGCTGTGGAAAAACTGTCCGAGTCGGTAAAGCAATACGACAATAACTCCGGTCATTATCTCAGTATTGACAAAGACGGGTATCTTTGTCTCAGTATCGAAGTGATCGCACCCCTCTCCGAAGGTGAGAGCGGCGGGTGCTCGGATCATAAGCACATATTCTTTTCAGAGAGAATATCGTCTGTCGGATTAAAAGATGACGGACCGATCTCAAGCTATATACCGCCTCAGCCTCAAAGGTATGATACGCTTGATTTTGCCGTTACGTCGATATATAAGGGGACTATTCCGTCGGGAGACCAAGATCATGCCGAAGCATACAAGCAGATGCTTTCGGCATTCTCCGGGGAAGGCTATATTTACGAGGCGGTGAGCGGGAATCATGAACGAGAGCAGTTCGTTTTCCTTATTCCCGAGACAAATTACGAGGATATCGGCGTCTCTTATTATTTTAATTCCGGCAATGCAGCCTATCAGGTGCTTATCTATTCAACTCAAAACGCAAAGAATATATCGAGCCTTGAGAAATACTACGTCAGCCGCTTCGGTGCCTTCAGCTATATCGAAGAATATCAACCGAGCGGAAGCTTTGCAGATACACTATATATCTACGAGACAGCAGACGGTAAGATATGCGCCCGCGCACAGATCGATAAAACGCATTATACCGAGATCCGTGCCGATAAGGATAAAGTAGGTTTCAATACTCTGAAGAGCTTTATAAGCACGCTTTCGTTCAAGCAAAAGAAAATTGAATATTTGCCGTGACGTAAAAACTAAGCACTTTTGAGAAAAAGATCTTCTCAAAAGTGCTTAGTATTTTTCTTAATTATCGAACTTTGTTCTTTGTTCTTTTGTTTTTTTGACCCATTCAACGGCATTAGCATACTTTTCGCTGCCTCTGACGCTGTTGAACCAAGCCCATCTTTTGTTTGTCAGCAGGTCGTATATTTGGCTCATGTTGAAAAACGACATGTTGACCATAGCAAAAAGCTTAGGCTTGCTTTTTTATGCTTAATTTCATCAATGATGTGGACAAAGCCAAAAGATTGTGATACAATACCAAGGGTGAAAAGGAGATCACATCATGGACTTTAACAAACTTATAGAAGACAGATATTCGGTCAGAAGCTTCAGACGGGAGCATTTAACCGAGGACGTAATAAAAAAGATTCTCAAAGCAAGCATGAAAGCGCCGACCGGGTGCAATTACCGTCCGCAGAGAATACTCGTGCTTAATACCGACGAATCGATCGAAAAGCTCAAAGCCTGCACAAAAAGTCACTTTGACGCTCCGACTGCCATGCTTGTGTGCCACAATACGAAGGAAAGCTGGGTGAGAAGCTACGACGGCGCATTATCGTCGCCTGTCGATGCAGTCATCGTTGCTACGTATATGATGCTTGCGGCTCAAAACGAAGGTGTCGGTTCTTGTATGGTGATGCATTTTGATCCCGAAATGACCAAAGAGACCTTCGCTATACCCGAAGGGGTAGAGCCCGTGCTGCTTCTCGTTATGGGCTATCCCTCGGAGAAGTCACACCCACACGAATTACATTTTAAGACGCGCGATATCAACGAGGTGGTTTTCTATGACAGCTTCAGAGCAGAATAAGACGGACAAAACGGCGTTATTTGAGTCTATGCCCGTCGGTCGTGCGTTGCTTACGATGGCTATCCCCTGCATCGTCAGCCAGATGATAACTATGCTGTATAATCTTGCGGACACGTTTTTTATCGGCTCGACGAACGATCCCTATAAGGTAGCCGCCGCGAGCATAGTTGCAGTACTTTTTTTCATGCTCAATGCCCTTGCCAACCTTTTCGGTGTTGGCGGCGGCAGTCTGCTCTCGCGATTGCTCGGCAAAAAGCAGGAATACGATGCAAAGCGCGTCGGTGCGTTCAGCATTTACGGCTCGCTCGTAATTGCCGCGGTGTATTCAACGGTATGCTTTGTATTCTCCGAGCCTCTTGCAAGATTGCTCGGCGCATCGGATAATACTATCGGCTACGCGACGAGCTATCTCTTTTGGGTAGTTGTCGTCGGCGGCATCCCTTCTACGGTTGGACTAACGATGTCCCATCTTCTCAGAAGTGCGGGTTATTCCAAGGAATCGGGAACGGGACTTGCCATCGGCGGAATATCTAACATTATCCTCGATCCGCTATTTATGTTCGTTCTTCTCCCGAGCGGAAACGAGGTAACGGGTGCGGCTATCGCAACGCTTTTGTCAAACGTGATTACTCTCGTTTATTACCTTTTCGTTTACAGAAAGCTCCGCGGAAGCTCCCCGCTTACCATCTCTCCCGCTTTTGCTCATATAGAAAAGGGACTCTTTTTCGAGATCCTCGCTATAGGACTTCCGTCTGCCTTGACCGCACTTCTCGCAAACGTCACTGCGATCGTCAAGAACAACCTCACGGCAAGCTACGGAGACGTTGAGATTGCCGCATACGGAATAGTAATGAAGGCGGATATGCTCCCCCTCAACATCGGAATGGGACTTTGTCAGGGAATGATGCCTCTCGTTGCATATAATTACGCTGCAAGAAATTACGACAGAATGAGGCGATTTACAAAAGCCGCCCAGATAGCGGGAATGGTCTCTGCGTGCTTCTTTATCGTCCTTTATGAATTCTTCTCGCCTACGATAATATGGCTCTTTATCCGTGACGAGGCTACCATATCCTACGGCGGAGCGTTTTTGCGCATCGCCTGCCTCGCAACCCCTTTTATGATCTCAAACTTCCAGAAGATATACGTTCTTCAGGCAATGGGAAAGGGCAAGGAATCCCTTATTCTCGGTCTCTTCCGTCAGGGTATTTTCGCAATTCCCACGCTTCTTATAATGAATCACCTCGTCGGTCTCTACGGCGTTGTCTCAGCCCAGCTTATATCCGATTTTCTTACCTTCATCATCGCAACCGTCATCTACAGACGAGTGTATAATAAGCTTCTCTCCGACGTGAACTCCGAGGTCTGAATATACTTTAAAAGGCAGTCGTTTTGACTGCCTTTTTCTTACGAATGTTCCCGAAAAACCAACGATTGCGAAGTGATCATTGAGCCGTGATGAATTATTTGGTAAACTCTTTTAAAAACATATTTTTTGCATGCGGAGAGACATAAATGTGGATAGTAACGCTTAAACAAATGATATCAAAGCATTATGAGTGGGAAAAGTGCCGTGTGCCGTGCATACCTTTTCCTACGAGATATATGCTTAAATGCATGTTTACAATGTATTTGTTGTTATTCTTAGTTGCTTTTTTTATGTATCAAATTTTTATTGTTGTGTCCATAGCAGGGCTGATCGTTTTCGTTATAGCTTATTATTTATTTGTGCGGTTATTGAAGCTGACACGTTTATGTATGTGGAAATTCCATCTGTTTTTTTCAGCTACGGGAACGATGGTTGCTTTTGGTGCTTTTTTTATCCGAAGTAAACTAATAGAGTTTTTTGTTATAAAAGGGTGGTGAAGTTATGAGAAAAGAGTTGTTTTGTATAAAATTGGATAACAATAAAAACGATTGGTCTGAGGCGATCTCTGCGTTGAAGGTTGACAAACTTTTGAATGCCGATCCGTCATTTCTTGCCCGATATATTACTGTGGATAAGCAGGAAATATCAGAAAGACAAGCAATTTTTCGGGATTGTTTTAGCGATTCACGTATAGCTGACGGCGTAAGGCAATTGCTTGGGTTTGTTACGGATATAAAACAGATCAGAGAAAACATGAGGGTGTATTCAAAGGATATCGAACGTACGCTTTATTCCGTACGTGTAATCGAACTCTATTTAGACGCGGTAGCTTCCGCAAACACAATATATGAGAATGTATGTTCAGGCTTGAGGTCTGAAAGATTAAAAAGTTTTTTCGGAGCATTTCACGAAGTATTTGCAAGCAAAGAATATAAGAAGATAGAGAAGTATACAAAAGAGTGTTATCGCAGTGCTAAAACTGTCAAGAGCTTTACTGTAGGAATTAATCTCAATGCGAAACTTGAGCCTGTTGAGATGGGGATCATAGCTATGAATGACAGGGAATTCGTTACTTCTAATTTCTTTACGGAGTTGTTTGGAGGGAAGGAAGGATATCAACAGTATGTAACACCGTTTGTGAGTTATAAAGGCAAGAATCAATTGCTCGAGCGATCGATGTATCTTACTATGAACGATTGCTTGTGTAAAGCAATATCAAGCGCTTTTAGAGATATTCTTAAGGGGTTAGACGACATAACTCAAACACTTATAGGTGCAGAGTATGACCTTCGCTTTTTAAATTTATGCTGCTCGTATTTATCTGAGCTAAGAAATAAAAGAGCAGATGTTTGTTTTCCGACATTTAGTGATTGCGAGTTGATAATAAAAGAAGCCGTTTCGCCGTTTTTGATGTCTAAAATGAAATATCACCAAATAGTACCGAACGACATATTGTTTTCTGAAAAAGGTACTTGTGTATACATACTGACAGGTGCAAACAACGGCGGAAAGAGTATTTACGTTGATATGGTAGGAATATTGCAAATACTGTTTCAGCTCGGGCTGTGTGTTACTGCAAAACAGGCAAGCATGTGCTCTGTATCATGTCTGTACGTTCATTTTTCTGCCGATATGAATTATAGAGAGGTTGCGGATGAAAGCCGATTTGCGTTTGAATGCAAACGCATGAAAGAAATTCTAAGCAAAGCCAAAGAGGCTTCTATGATCTTGATGGATGAATCTTTCTCGGGTACTTCATCGGTTGAAGGTGCAGCTGTTGCGGCGCAGGTGTTAAATCATATCTGTCATAAACGCTGCTTTTGTGTATATTCTACACATATTCACGAGTTGTCCGGATATATAGATGAACTGAATAAGAGATGGAATTGCGTTACGCCTATGTGCGTAAAAACCGAAAATGGTCGTAGAACTTATAAGATCAGATTTGGTGAGAACGATGAATTAAGCCACGCATATGATATTGCGGCGAAATACGGATTAGCATTTTTAGAATAAAGTAAGCAGTCTTGGCGATTGAAAACCGCTGAGACTGCTTGCTTCGATCTGTTCATTTGTTAGGTCGTTTCATTATTCGCTGTATTTCTCATAACTATATGAGTGGTAAACTGATGGTCGGAATAAGAGAATATGACCTCTCCGCAATAACGCTCGGCTATACTTTTTATGCTGAGTATCCCGAAGCCGTGCGAGGATGGATCATTTTTTGTTGAGGTCAGTGATTCAACGTCTACGTCCTCGGCGGTAGGATTATTTATCGTGATCACAACCGTTCCTTTCGTGTTTTTGATAGAAAGAATGACCCTTTTTTCTAAGTCGGTTACCTTTTCGGTAGCTTCTATGGCGTTGTCAAGTGCATTTCCGAGTATGATAGAGAGATCGACCGGGGGAACGTTGATCCTGCCCATGCCGGAAAGATTGTGTTCGAGCTCAATTCCTTTTGCTCTCGCAAGATCGGCTTTATGCTCGATCATCGCACCAACCACTCCGTCGGTGTGGTCATAGCTTTTGTTTGAAAGAATATTAAGCTCGTTTTTAATTGCTTCTTTTACGGCTTCGTAGTTTTCGTTCTCAAGCTCGGAGAGAAGACCGATATAAAGGTTCTTTTGGTCGTGCTTCAGCTTTTGGATGCTTTTGTTATGCTCGAGCATTGAATCGTAGCGTTCCTTCTGGACTGCGATCAGCTCGTTTGCGGCGGATAAGCGTGTGTCACGCTCAACCTCACGCGCTATTCGGTTGATCCAATCAAAAACGAGAAAGTTTGACAGCACGAGAGCGCTGTAGCAAAGAACGGAGAGAATAGAGACGGGCGTGGATATTTCGTCCGAATTGACGATAAAACCGTATTGTAAAAGAATTACGGACATAGTAGCGATCGGAACAATGACTACCGCAATCATTCCCTTACTTGGCTTCATCCTTGTAAACCTGTACCGTGTGAGGGTAAGCAGCTTTACGGCAAGGAAGGAGACGAGCTTTGATAAGAACAGACCGATAACGAAAAACTTGCCGCTTACTGCGGTCTTCAGGTCTATCGAGAAAAGAGAGGAAACTAACGCACCCGTGAGGTTCTCGCATATTGCGAGCAAAGCGTACAGAGCTATCGGCATAAGGACGTGATAGTACCATTCCATTCGGAATAAAAGTGACATTACGATTACTGCGGCAACGGATATGATCAACCGTACCGGCACCACGTCGAAGAAAAAGACCATAGCGGCGGACAAAAGTATCTCGCATGTGGCAAAGTAAACGAGCAAAGCTTTCCTGCCGCCCTTCCTTTTAAAGAAAGCGGCAAAAAACGAGTAGTTGATATAAAGAGTGATCGCGCAGGAGATGGTGTGAAGAAGAATATCGTACAGTAAAGTCATATATACCTCTCTAAGAACTCGGCGTACCTGAGCAGAGTCTCTTTTCTTTTTCTGACACTCATTTCGACCTTTTTGCCGTTATCGAGAATAACGAATTTGTCGTCAAAGTCTGCGATCTTTTCCATGTTGACGATGTATCCTTGGTGTATCTGTATGAAATTATAACCGCAGAGCGCCTTGTACGCGTCGGATATATTTCCTATCGTGTCGTACGAACGGTCGGCTGTGTGATATATTACGTGCTTTCTCAGACATTCTACGTATAATATATCGGATATCGGCAGGCGGATGGTCTTGCCCTTGAGCTTTATACTGTGATAAACGAGTGACCTTCCGAGCTTTTCCTCGACTCTCGTTATTAGCTCGGTGATCTTGCCTTTTGATACGGGCTTTACAAGATAATGGAAGGCTTCGCAGTCAAAGGCATCAAGCGCATACTGCGAGTAGCTTGTGACGAATACGATAATAACGTTTTTGTCATAAGCACGAACCGCTTTTGCAGTATCTATTCCGTTCATACTCGGCATATCAACGTCGAGAAAGATCAAGTCGAACGATCTGCCTTCCTCGGATATGACGCTCAGCAATTTTAAACCGTCGTTATAAACGCTTACGGTGTGATCCTTCGACAACTCGCATAGAAACGCAGCATCCTCGTGTGAATCGTCACAAACGGCTATCCTCATGTTATCCCCTCCTGTTCGTTACATAATGCTCCAAGATATAATTATAACCCGTGTCCGCTGAAATGTAAATACCGCAGCACAAACGAATAGGTCTCAAAAAGCGACGAATAGGAATGAAATCCGACTTTCGGGGTGAGTACGGCAGCTATCTGAGGGATAACGCTTGAAATAAAAGATCCTCGTTGCGAAGAACGAGGATCTTTTGTGCATGCTTAAAAAGTATTGTTCTAAAACCTGTTTTTATTTTTTCTTTTCGTATCCGTAGCATTCGCCGTTCAGATCAATATGCTCGATATGAGATCTGAGGTCTTGCTCGCACGTATCTTCAGAGTAGTGTACACAATGGACACATTTATCCGCAATGACCTTTTTGAGCTTTTCCTCATATTCATACCTGCGAAGTATGTTCGCTTCAGCTTGTTTGATCAGTCGAATGTTTGACGGATTCCAATACTGTTTTTCGAATATCAGGTCTTCCTCGATAAAGAACGGAGCAACGCAGCCTTTCTCGATCAAAAACTCTAATTCCACAAAAGAATGATAGTTTTTATTAAGAAATCCAATGAAGTCCTCTACGTTATTTATTCCATCAGGAAATTTGCAATACTGAACGTTATTGATCAAAGCAACGGTTAATTTCCTCATATAAATCATCTCCTCAAATTGATTATATCATAAAATCACCTTTGATTTCAAGGTATAATCATAAAGTCGCACCTTCAAGTCCAAAAAGGAAGGGGAAAAGGTACAAAGGTGAAAGAGGGGTGTATTTTACCCCTAAAAACACGAAAAGCCCTTGAAGATCAAGGACTTTGGATTCGATGAAAATGCAACCTTTCGTTTGCGCGGAGCGCAACATCATTGATGCGAAGCATCACATCATTGCGAAGCACATCATTTGCGGCTTGTCGCATCTTCATTTGCGCGAAGCGCAACCTCGTTCATTTGTGCCGTGAAATGAGAAACGATGTT
>JAZMZS010000233.1:0-13399 GCA_045586105.1 Eubacteriales bacterium
TCTCGCAGTGACCCTGCTGTGATTATCATAAGTATAACACATTTTGATCGAATTATCAAGATACAAAAGAACGGTTGGATTTACTCCAACCGTTCCCTGTGTTTTATTATAAAATATTGTTCTCTCGGCGTATTACTCGACGGTGACCGACTTTGCGAGGTTTCTCGGCTTGTCGACGTCACAGCCGCGCTCGGTCGCAACGTAGTAAGCAACGAGCTGGAGAACGGTTGCGGCGGGAAGGATAGAGAGAAGCTCGTCGACCTTCGGAATTACGAAGTGGTCTGCGCTCTCACCTATAGCTCCCTTTGCATCCTCGGAGCATACCGAGTATACGACAGCGCCTCTTGCCTTTACTTCCTTGATATTGGAGAGGGTCTTTTCATAAAGAGCACTTACGGTAGAGATAGCGATCACGGGCATATTCTCGGTAATAAGGGAGATCGTGCCGTGCTTGAGCTCTCCTGCGGCGTAAGCCTCGGAATGGATGTAGGATATCTCCTTGAGCTTGAGCGAGCCTTCCATAGCAAGCGCGTAATCGATGCCGCGTCCGATAAAGAACAGGTCGGGGCATTCCATATACGCCATAGAGGACTTCTTTATCTCGTCGGCGCGTGCAATTACCTCTGCGATAGCCTCGGGAATACGGTTGAGAAGCTCGGCGGAAAGCTGCTTTGCTCTCTCGGTGGTAATATTGCCTCTGAGGTGAGCCGCGCCGATAGCGAGGGTCGCCATGAGCGCAACCTGAACGGTATACGCCTTGGTGCTTGCGACGGCTATCTCGGGGCCTGCCCAGGTATAAAGCACGTTGTCTGCGTCGCGGGCGATGGAAGAGCCCATGACGTTGACGATAGCGAGGGTGTGTGCGCCCTTCTCCTTTGACATTCTGAGTGCCGCAAGAGAGTCTGCGGTCTCGCCCGACTGGGATATGATGATAACGAGGTCACCCTTGCCGATGATGGGGTCGTTGTATCTGAATTCACTCGCGATCTCGACCTGAGTGCTTATTCTGCACAGAGACTCGAAGAACGACTTTGCCGCGAGTCCTGCGTGCATTGCGGTTCCGCAAGCGACGATGTGTATGCGCTCGATATCGCGGAACATCTCCATGTCGATGTTCTCGTCGTCGAACCACGGAAGCCCGTTCATTATTCTCGGAGAGACCGTCTTCTTGACAGCCTCGGGCTCCTCGTTGATCTCCTTGATCATAAAGTGGGGATAGCCGCCACGCTCAGCCGCCTCGACGTCCCAGTGAGCGGTATTGACCGCCTTCTTTATCTCGTTGCCGTCGGTATCGAGAATTCTGATACCCGTCTTTTCGACTACAGCGATCTCACCCTCTGTGATCTGGTAGTAGTCTCTGGTGTGGCGAAGGATCGCCGTAATGTCGCTCGCTACGTAGTTCTCGCCCTTGCCTATGCCTACGATAAGGGGAGAGTCCTTTTTGGTCGCCCAGATCCTGTCGGGATCGTCTGCAAAGAGGATAGCAAACGCATACGCGCCCTTTACCTCTGCGAGCGTCTTCTTTATTGCCTCAAACTTATCCCTGCCCGCGAGCTTGTAGTTTCTGTCGAGAAGAAGCGCCGCGACCTCGGTATCCGTATCGCTCTTGAAAGCGTAGCCCTCAGCGATAAGCTCCTTTTTCAGCTCAACGTAGTTTTCGATAATTCCGTTGTGAACGATCATAAGATCGTCTGTGCCGTGGGGGTGGGAATTTGTATCCGACGGTGCTCCGTGTGTAGCCCATCTCGTATGTCCTATTCCGCAATGGGAATTGAAAAGCTCAGCGTGGTCCTTCAGCTTTTCCTCAACGTTCTTAAGTCTGCCCTGTGCCTTTACCGTGACAAGCACGCCGTCCTCGGTAAAAGCGGAAACGCCTGCAGAGTCATAGCCTCTGTACTCAAGCGCATATAGTCCTTCTACAAGGCGCTTGGTGGATATATCATCACCTATGTAACCGATTATTCCGCACATATAAAATACTCTCAGCTTCCCGGTGACTGCGCCCGGGGCACTGCGTTATCCTTTATTCTGAATTACCATCCGTGCAATTTTGTTTTGGGCTTACGCCCATATTTGTATGCTCGGTACGGCATGGCTGTGCCGCGGAGGCATCCGCCGAAAATTCGATAAGCCTCCGACCTCGTCAACCCTGCTCGGGCATGGCGCTATTCCGCTGTACGCAGAATTTGTGCAGTCAAAAAACAAGGCAAGCGCTATTAGGTTAGTCCGCTTGCCCGAAAATAGGGGTATCCCTTATATTCAGACACCCCTATTACTATTATATTCAAAAATACAAAAAAGTCAAGTAAATCGCACGTATTTACAAAAATTTATACAAAATGACGGTCATCAATACGCCGCAAGAAGTGTCTCGAGCTCTGCCGCGGTCTTCTCAACTATGCCGAGTGTGCGCTCGTAATCCTCGCCCTCCGCCATAACTCGGATAAGCGGCTCTGTACCCGATGGACGAATGACAAGTCTGCCTCCGTCTCCGATCTCACGCTCGGTGTCGCGCAACAGACGCTTTACCTTGCTGTCGGTATAGAAGGCGACCTTCGCCTCGTTCGTTACTCTGATATTTACCATAGCCTGCGGGTATCTGGTCATTACTCCCTTAAGCTCGGAGAGCTTCTTTCCCGAGCGTCTCATGTGAGAGAGAAGCTGGATAGAGGTAAGCTGTCCGTCGCCCGTGGTGCAGTAATCTCTGAATATGATATGTCCCGACTGCTCTCCGCCGAAGTTGTAGCCGTCAAGAAGCATTCTCTCAAGCACATATCTGTCTCCGACCTTGGTAGCCTCAAACTTTATGTCATTTGCATCGCAGAACTTGCCAAAGCCGAAATTGGTCATTATCGTGCCTACTACGGTATTGCCTGCGAGCTTTCCTCTCTCCTTCATGTCCTTGGCAATTATAGCCATGACCATGTCTCCGTCGATGAACTCACCCTTATCGTCTATGCAAAGGAATCTGTCGGCATCTCCGTCATATGCGATTCCCGCATCAACATCGTGGCTGAGAACATACTCGCGCAGAGCCTCCATATGAGTGGAGCCGCAGCCCTCGTTGATATTATAGCCGTCGGGCTGGTCGAAGAGTATCTCGGCATCGGCGCCGAGAGCCTTGAAGAGCTTTCTCGCGGTAACGGATGCAGAGCCGTTTGCACAGTCTACAACAACATGCAGCCCCTCGAGCGAATGAGACGTGGTAGAGCAAAGATGCTCTATATAATCGTCTACCGCGCGGGTGGCAAAGTTCACCTGGCCGATCTCCTTGGCGCCTGCCGTCTCGACCTTGGGAATATTATCAAGAACTATAGATTCTATTCTCTCCTCGAGAGCATCGGGAAGCTTGTAGCCCTCCTCCGAGAAGATCTTGATACCGTTATATTCGCTCGGGTTATGCGATGCGCTGATCATGATACCTGCATTCGCCTTGTATTTTCCGACCAGGTAAGCAACTGCGGGCGTAGGTACTACACCGAGGTGTATTACATCCGCTCCCACAGAGCACAGTCCTGCCTCGAGAGCGCATGCAAGCATGTTTGAGGAAAGGCGTGTATCCATACCGACCACCACCACGGGGTGAGATCGTCTGCCGCCCGAAAGAACGGTAGCTACGGCTCTGCCTATCTTCATTGCTATCTCACAAGTAAGAAACTCGTTGGCTATTCCTCTGACTCCGTCAGTTCCAAACAGTCTGCCCATTTGTTATACCTCTTTTTCCGTGACGTGCACGTTATATTTTGGGGACGATCTTATCGCCCTTGTGTATCGAATTTTCGGGAACATACCCTCTTACTCTCGTGAGAGGATAGATCGTACAGTTACGTCCGATGACAGAACCCGGGCAAAGCACGCTGTTACAGCCTACCTCGACGCTATCTCCGAGTATCGCACCGAACTTTCTCAGTCCTGTGGGAATGCGCTCCCCGTCTGTAAGAACAGACACGTTGGTCTTGTCGCTCTTGACGTTTGACGTAACAGAGCCTGCTCCCATATGAGAGTGATATCCGAGAATAGAATCACCCACGTAGTTATAGTGGGGGGTCTGTACTCCGTCAAAAATGATGGAATTCTTCACCTCGCATGAATTGCCGACGATACTGCCCGCTCCCACGATAGCGCTGCCGCGGATGAATGCACAGTGGCGTATCTCCGCGCCCTCGCAGATGATCGTCGGTCCGTCGATATATGCGGTAGGAGCGACCTTGGCGCTTTTCGCTATCCAGACGTTCTCGCTCACCTGCTCGTAAATATCGCTCGGAAGCGTAGGTCCGAGCTCGAGAATGAATGCTTTTATTTTCGGTAATGCCTCCCACGGATACCCGGTCTTTTCGAGCAGGGGGGCGGCTATGCTTTTTGAAAGGTCAAGGAGCTCTGCCGTTTTTGCAATATTTGCCATAACGTTCCTCCGCAATTATTATTTGTATCTCATTTCATTTTATCACTTCAAGGATATTTTGTCAACAAAAATGTTTTTCCCCGCAAGCCGTTCGTTACACCATCATCCCTTGGGATGCTTCTTTTTCTTCTTTTTGACTGCGGAAAAGCCGAATTTTCCGAGCTTTTTGCCAAGCGAAAAATACTCGCCGTGAGCGTAAGCTGCAAGATCTGCCCGCTCGATGCAGAGCTTGCCGTTTTTGTCAAGCAGTCTCTCGTCAACTCGCACTCCGACAATGTCTGCCAAAAACATATCGTGCGTGCCGAGAGGTATGATCCCGCTCACCTTGCATTCGATAGAAAGCGGACACTCCGCTATAGCGGGACAGCCGACATGCCCGCACTCCTCCGGAGTAAGGGAGCACTCCTTGAATTTGTCTTTTTTGGCGCCCGTGTACATTCCCGAGTAATCCGCCGCGCGTACAAGAGATGCGGGCGTAAGATTTATGACAAACTCGCCGCTCTCCTTTATGATGCCGTAGGAATGGCGGCTCGGGCGGACCGAGATATAGGTCTTGGGCGGAACGGTATTGATGATCCCCGTCCACGCCACGGTAATTATGTTTTTCTTGTCTCCTTCGCCGCAGGAGACCATTACGGGAGGCAGAGGTGCGATCAGCGCCCCGCCCTTCCATGATACTTTAGCCATAACACGGCTCCCTTGCTTGTATTTTTTCTCAGATTCTTCTCAGCTCTTATGTTTGTCGGTGCGCTTGAGCTTTTCCTTCACACCGTTCTCGCGCTGTATATAGGTGTTGTCGAGGATCCCCGTCATAGACGCGCGGAATTCAAGAATATACTCCTGCCTCAGCGCCGCCTGCTCTGCCTTTTCCTCCTCGGAAAGTCCCTCCTCCGTGCGCGACTTACGCGCAAGGGCGTTTATCCTCTCGAGCTTTTCCTTTTCCATTTTCCGTATCTCCTTGATAATTTATAGTTAACCGAGGCACCTGCATTTCCGATATCCCTCCGCGCACAGGCGGCGGATGTCGGCGTTTGATATTTCTTTTTTCTCAGCCTGCAGCCGCATCGCCTCTCCGCATGCAGGAACGTGAACGGTATGTGTTTCGGTGTCGAGTATATACTCGTTTTGCGTAGGATCGGCTTTCCCGCTGTCGGTCACGGGCATAGCGGGAGCCAAAGCGGCGTTTTCCCAGTATTCGCTGTCACCGAGACTGCCTGCGGCTATTCCCTGCCCGTCAGTACAGACGACCACCGTAGAATCGATATCGGTACGGAAGCTGCGCGCGCCCGAGCGCTCCCACCTGTCCACCGCATATACAGACGGATGTCCGTAATCGTTGTCTGTTCCGCATGAAAAAATGACGTAAGCGGCGCCTGCCGCCTTTACGAACGCCTCAGACGAGGAGCCGTTCGAGCCGTGGTGTCCCGCCTTTACTACAGTAGCGGAAACGTCCGCTCCGCCCCCGAGAAGCGCCTCCTCTGCGGGATGCCCCGCATCACCCATAAAAAGAAAGCTTACGCTCCCGTAACAGAGCGACAGGATCGCACTCATGTCGTTCTCATCCTCGAAGCGCACCCCGCCTGTAGAAAGGAATTCGCCGCTCAGCGCGCCGAGCGTAATTCCGACACCGCCCTCAGCCTCAATGCGCTCGGGTGAATGCTTCTTCACCGCCTCGATCAGCTCGGCATACTCGGGCTCGGAGCTCTCCTCCTCTGTCATGTATACCCTCTTTACATCAAAGCTCTCGATGACCCTCGGCGCTCCGCCGATATGGTCGGAATGAGGGTGAGTAAGCACAAGCGCATCGATCTCCCTGTAGCCGAGCGACCTTATATAGCTGCATACCTTGTCGGCATGCGCCGTGTCTGATGCATCTATCATAAGCGTGTATTCTCCGCCTACCTCAATGAAGGTGCAGTCGGATTGCCCCACGTCAAGATAATGCACCGTAAGAAGCCCCTCCCCGCGGTAGTCAAAGCCGCCGCAGGAGCATAAGGTAATTGTCAGCGCAAAAGCAAGAAATACCGACACCGCGCGCGCCGCAAAACGAAAAAGCACCGCCCCGCAGCGTCCCGCTCCCCTGCCCATTTCATCCACCTCGGATCACACTTTTTTACCCCTATAGTATAGCACTTATTTAACGTTTTGTAAATATATATCGACAAATCTCCTCGTCTGCCTATGCCCATCATTAACAGGCACGCAATGCAGCAATTGTTATTTGACCAACCTACTACAACGCAATCAACTCTGTATTGTATTTTTGAGCATATTATGATAAAATTAAAGCAAATAAGACATATACAATAAAATCCATCGTTAGTCATTCGAGTACGTAATATAGGACTCTAAACGTGTTATAATAAACAAAACAAAAAGGCTCCTAAGAGCCTTTAGTTAGCACACGCTGTGCTGTCGGTCAAGCCGACGATATCGAAAATTCTTATTTGAACTTCGTAGTGTAGTTTAAATAGCTACACATGTAATATACCACAAATCAAGGAGATTGTCAACATGAAAAATGGAATTTACTATCTTGGTCTCGATATCGGTACCGATTCGGTCGGATACGCCGCAACCGATGAAACCTACACCCCTCTAAAATTCAAAGGCGAACCCGTAATGGGAGTTACGACCTTCGACCCCGGTCAGCTAAAGCAGGAGCGACGTGCTTTTCGTACTAATAGAAGAAGAAGCGAAAGGCGACGCCAGCGCATCAATCTGCTAAACGAACTGTTCTGTAACGAAATAACCAAAACAGACGAGCGCTTTTTCACTCGTTTGAAAGAAAGCAATCTTTACCGAAAAGACACCTCCTGCGCCTTGGATAAAAACTTGTTTTTCTGCGATAAGGATTATACGGACAAGGAATACCACAAGCAATATCCTACAATTCATCATCTGATTTCAGATCTGATCAAAAATGACACCGCGCATGACGTGCGCTTGGTTTACATAGCTTGTGCTTGGCTGATATCACACAGAGGTCATTTTCTGAGTAACATCAATTCGGACAATCTTGCAGACGTTCTTGATATTACGGAAATCTATCAAGAGTTCTTTGAACACTACCAGCAAAAGACTCTATGCTCGCCTTGGAAATGTGATAACTTGTCTGAATTTGCAAGCATTTTAAAGCAGAACGTAGGTGTCTCAGTCAAGGAAAAAGCGTTCTATACATTACTATTCAACTCAAAGAAGCCAAAAGACGTTTTTGACGTAGAAAACGAATCGGAGCAGTATAGCATCGCTGCAATTATCAAGTTGCTGTCCGGTGGAAAAGCAGATGCAAAAAAGTTGTTCCTGTCACATTCGGATGAGTATGAAGACCTTGAATCCTTTTCACTGTCAGACGAACAGGAAAAATTAGACGCTATAATCCTCGCGCTTGAAGAAAACGGCGAGTTGATACGAATGCTTAAAGCTCTGTACGATTATGGCATACTCGCGGATATTCTTGGAGATAACCCGTACATTTCCTGCGCCAAAATTACAACATACGAAAAGCACAAAAATGATCTGCGCGAGCTCAAAAACCTCTTGATAAAATACGACTATTCGCTATACCGCGATGTGTTCAAAGCAGATAGCAAAAAAGCGAACTACGCTTCATATGTAAAAGACTTACCACTTGACTCGGATGCAAAAAAATGTACTCGCGACGAATTCTACACTTTCATCAAAAAGGTCCTGGCAAAGTTGAACGTAAACGATCCTTCGGATAATCAAATCATATCCAACATATTGGAAAGAATATCCAATTGCACCTATATGCCTAAGCAGGTCAATTCTGACAACAGGGTAATTCCTCATCAACTGTATTACTATGAACTGAAAACGATTCTCAAAAATGCAAAAGGATATCTTGGTTTTCTTTCGGACACCGATTGCGATGGCATAAGCACAGCTGACAAAATTTTGTCCATATTCACTTTCAAAATTCCATATTACGTAGGTCCTCTCAACAAAAACAGCGAGCACTCATGGATAGAGAGAAAAGCCGGAAAAATATATCCTTGGAATTTTGAGAAAATGGTAGACCTCGATAAAAGCGAGGAGGCATTTATTCGTAGGATGACAAACAAATGCACCTACCTGGCAGGCGAGGATGTATTACCAAAATCCTCATTACTCTACTCTGCGTTTGAGGTTCTCAACGAAATAAACACAATAAAGATAAACGGCGCTCCAATAAACGTAGAAACAAAGCAAAAAATTTACACTGCCCTATTCTCCGAGCAACCGGGACGAAGAATTACAAAAAAGAGAATATATCAGTATCTGCTCTCGGAAAATCTAATAGAGAAAGATGACGTGATCTCCGGAATAGATGACACGATCAAATCCTCCCTAAAGCCATATGGTTGCTTTAAGAATCTACTCAGCAAAAACCTACTCACCACAGCCGATGTAGAAAGCATAATTGAGCGAATCACCTATTCGACGGATAGAGACAGAGTCAAAAAATGGCTCAAATCAAAATTTCCGTCATTGCCGGAAAATGATATTATCTATCTTTCAAGGTTAAAATTCTCCGATTTTGGCAAATTGTCTCGATGCCTTCTGTGCGAAATCGTAGGCACTGACAGCACAGAAAGCTCCACAGGCGAAGCGTTCAGCATCATTGATGCACTCTGGAACACAAATAATAATCTGATGATGCTTCTCTCCGATAGATTCACCTTCATGCAAGCTGTAGAACGGCACAATTCGGATTATTATTCCGATCGTAAATTAGATCTCGATTTGCGTCTTGACGAAATGCATATATCCAACTCCGTCAAGAGGCAAATTTACCGTACATTTTCAATAGTCAAAGACGTGGTAAAATCTCAGGGAGGAGAGCCGCCGAAAAAGATTTTCGTCGAGATGACTCGCGGTGCCACAGATGAACAGAAAAAGCTCGGAAGAACAAAGACAAGACGTCAACAGATTGAAGAACTCTATAAAAATGCAACACTCGACTGCAAAGAACTCTCCGAGCAGTTGTCGCGTTACACAGACAACGAGCTGCAACGTGATCAGCTCTATCTGTACTTTGTGCAGTTTGGCAAATGTATGTATTCGGGAGAGCCGATAATGCTCGAACAGCTCGGAACAAAGCTGTATGATATCGAGCACATTTACCCAAGGCACTTCGTAAAGGACGATAGTATTCATAACAACAAGGTGCTTGTATTGTCAAAGATAAACGGTGACAAATCCGATACTTACCCCATACAGTCCGACATACGGCGCAAAATGTACGGCATGTGGACAATGCTACGCAATTGCCATGCTATAACAGAAGAAAAGTATCACCGACTCACAAGAGCCACTCCTTTTACAGAAGACGAGAAGCTGAACTTTATCAACAGGCAGCTCGTGGAAACGAGCCAAGCGACGAAAGCCGTCGCCTCTCTGTTGAAAGAGAAATATCCGAGCACGGATATAGTATACGTAAAAGCGGGTCTCGTGTCCGATTTTCGTCATGAATTCGACATAGTGAAAGCAAGAAGCGTAAACGATCTGCACCATGCGAAGGATGCATATCTTAACGTTGTCGTAGGAAACGTATATCACGAAAGATTTAACAAGCAATTCTTCAGAGTTGACCGCGATGTGTATACGCTAAATACGAAGCAACTGTTCTCACACCCGGTAAAACGCGGCGATAAAACGTTCTGGGTCGGCAGTGAGGATATCGGAAGGATCAAGCGCATAGTATCGAAGGATCACATCCACTTGACTAGATTCTCTCCCGAAAAGCGCGGAGGGTTCTATGATCAGCTACCCGTAAAACACAGCAACAGTCCGTATCTGATCCGATTAAAGTCAAACCTGCCTACTG
This sequence comes from Eubacteriales bacterium, assembly GCA_045586105.1. Taxonomy (GTDB): domain Bacteria; phylum Bacillota; class Clostridia; order Oscillospirales; family CAG-272; genus JAZMZS01. The sequence continues at coordinate 10,233 of JAZMZS010000233.1, forward strand.
AACAATACGGAGGGTACAACAAATCATCCACTGCATATTTTACTCTCATAAAATATACAGTCTCCGACAAGCACGACGTAATGATAATGCCCGTAGAGGTATTGCACGCAGACCGTTTTTCATCTGATGCAGAATTCGCTGTAAAGTACGCAAAAAGCATAATAAAAAGAATCCTTGGAAAAGATGCCGACGAAGTCACCTTCCCTCTCGGCGCAAGGAAAATCAAACCAAACACAGTCTTTTCAATAGACGGATTCAGAATGATACTCACCCAAAAAAGCACCGCCCAGCTTGTATTTGCTCCAATCATGCCATTGGTTTTACCTAACGAGCAATATCAGTACGCGAAAAAGATCGAATCCTTCCTTGCAAAATCAAAAAAACAGCCTTCCATTAAGCTGGACGAAATGCACGACGGTATATCAAAAGAAAAAAACGTTATTTTATATGATCTGCTCTATAACAAGCTTACAGACAGCATATACAAAAAGCGTCCTGCATCACCTGCACCTTTAATGGCATCAGGAAGAGATAGGTTTATCACATTAAATCCTGAAGATCAGGTTAGATTACTGTCCCAATTGCTTTTGGCATTCTGCAGATACAGCGGCAGATTGAATTTAGAGTCGCTCGGAGGATCGAAAAGCACCTGCGCCATTTTGCTGCATATGAATCTCTCTAACTGGACAAAAGCAGCGAAAGACGTCAGAATAATTGACAGCTCGTCATCCGGACTGTACGAGCGCCGGTCAATCAATCTCCTCGAGTTGTTATGAGTTTCCGCACGGTTGTAATTTCGAGCAGATGCAAGCTCGATCTCAAAATGAATTATATGGTAGTAAGAGGCGAGGACACCAAGAGAGTTTTTATCGATGAAATATCAATGCTGCTCATCGAAAACCCCGCAGTTTCGTTGACAGGCTGTCTTTTGACAGCCCTCAACGAAAGGAAGGTCAAAGTCATTTTTTGTGATGAAAAGCGCTCCCCGTGCGCCGAGCTCGTCCCGTATTACGGTAGCCACGATTGCTCAAAAAAGATAAAAATGCAACTAAAATGGAGTGAAGATATCAAGGGGGCTGTATGGACGGACATCGTAAGAGAAAAAATCCGGTCTCAGGCAACCCTACTATCCGATACGGGTCATTTTGATGAAGCAGGAATGCTGCTGAATTACGTTGATGAAATCGAATTCAACGACGAGACAAACCGCGAGGGACACGCCGCAAAGGTGTACTTCAATGCTCTTTTTGGAAAAAGCTTTTCAAGGGGAACAGATAACCTGACCAATGCTGCCCTGAATTACGGGTACAGTTTGATTTTATCCACCTTCAACCGAGACGTATGTGCTAACGGCTATCTGACACAGCTCGGGATTCATCATGACAATATGTTCAATCATTTTAACCTAAGCTGCGACCTTATGGAGCCGTTTCGCACTTTAGTCGATCGACACGTCAAGCTCAGAACATATACACAGTTTGAAAGAGACGAAAAACTGGAACTTGTAGATCTGCTAAACAAATATATTACTATAGACCGCACAGAGCAAACTGTCCTGAACGCTATAAAAATTTACACACGCAGCGTATTCGATGCTCTCAACGACAACGATTTGTCGCACGTAAGATTTCCCAAGCTATGAGTTACAGATTTATGAGAATGATTGTATTTTTTGATCTTCCAACCGAAACAAATGAGGACAAGCGAAACTACAGAAGATTTCGCAAAATGCTCGTCAACAACGGTTTCATGATGCTGCAGGAGTCTGTATATTGCAGGCTCCTGCTAAACGGCAGCGTAGCTAAAGCAAAGCTTGATACGATAAGAAACAACAAGCCTGCCAAAGGCTTGGTGCAGGTCTTGACAGTAACGGAAAAACAATTTGCGGGAATTGAATATATCGTGGGAGAGCATACGAGCGACATAATTGACAGTGATGAAAGGCTGATCGTATTATGATGAAAATATCCTTTCCCTATTTATCTTCGCCGATCTCTTTTTCAAAAGGTGAGGTGAATTCCTTAATTATTGAAAATAGCATCTGTTTCAGAGAGATACTGTATGACCTGCACGACCAAATTTCCGGTGCTGACGGTCATGCTGTTTTGTCATTTGACAACGTCCCGGTTTCTCTTTCAAAAAATGCCGAACTGATTACAAGCTTCGTTCCATTTGAATTATCAGGCAAAGCGATGCTGTCAAAAATCCACTCCGCGCTCGAGAAAAATGCGATCGACGAAACGCACTATCTCAGAACACAATCTCTGCTTGCAGAAATCGAAAAATACCTGTTTGACATATCTTATGATTTTTCAGTTGACTTCTCTGCAGAAAAGCTGTCCGTCGCTTCATTACTGAAAGCACTCGGTGTATCCGTAAAAGAAGACTACACCTCTCTGATAGAAAAGGTATTCGACTATTTTGAACTGGTTCGCGAATTCGACAAGGACAAGCTATTTATTACCGTGAACATGAGAGATTACTTCTCGGATAACGAAATGCAACTGTTCGCAGACAGCGTTTCAAGGCACAATCATGCTCTGCTCATGATAGAAAGCCACGAAAGGTCAGCGCTGCCTCACGAAATCAGAATCATAATAGATGAAGATCTATGCGAAATATAATTGACAATTATAAGTTTTTTTGATAAAATCATAATGCTATCTATATGCTCACTCGGTTTAGTAGGACCGTTTCTCAAAATTTGAGGTTTGAGAGTAGTGTAGTTTTAGATAGTTCTCAAGCTTATCAGAAGGATAAGCTCATCTTCCTTGAGTTTGAGAGTAGTGTAGTTTTAGATAGTTCTCAAGCCAAAGCAATCTGTGCGTTATCCTGAGCATTGTTTGAGAGTAGTGTAGTTTTAGATAGTTCTCAAGCGACGCCCATCGTGTGTTTTTCCCAAAGGTTGTTTGAGAGTAGTGTAGTTTTAGATAGTTCTCAAGCTTCGTCGATCAGGATAAGGGAATTGGACAGTTTGAGAGTAGTGTAGTTTTAGATAGTTCTCAAGCCCTTGTAAAGCAATTAAGGGTATAAAGTGTGTTTGAGAGTAGTGTAGTTTTAGATAGTTCTTAAGCCATAAGCAATATAGAAGCTGAGCCGAGAATGTTTGAGAGTAGTGTAGTTTTAGATAGTTCTCAAGCGACGCCCATCGTGTGTTTTTCCCAAAG
>JAZMZS010000234.1:0-14675 GCA_045586105.1 Eubacteriales bacterium
AATAAAACGATACTTTGTGCGCCGATCGCTTTGGTCGGCGCTTTTTTCTTTGCCCCAAGCTCGCGCGGCGCGCTCGAAGCGGTTAACGAAAAAGTAAGGTCGTTAGCTTGCTCTCGAAGCAGTAACCGTAATAGTAGCGTCGTTAGTTTGCGTGGCTCTCCCGTTCAGCCTTCCGTCAAACGCAAAAAAACACGGATGCACGTGGGATCCTCTCCCTCGGTGCATCCGTGGTTTTTATTTGTTCGGCTTATAGAATACGCGGTAACCGAAGTATCTCGTTTCATGCTTGTAGCCGTCGTAGCTTTTTGTTATTCTCGATACGTTTCCGTGATCGTCGTATATGTATTCGATCTCGGTGAGGTCCTTTTTTCCGTCGTGGTCGGTCTGCTCCTCTCTTACGAGATCCCCCGCATCGTTGTAGGAATACTCGGTCACCTCGGTTCTTCCGTAAGCGTTAGTAACAGCCTTTTTGAGCAGTCTTCCGTTCCCGTCATAGGTATTCTCGGTACAGGATATGACCTTGCCTGCCTCCGAGGATAAGATCCGCTTCGTTTCGTTTCCGTTTTCATCGTAGGAATGCTCTTCGATCGTCTTCACCCCGTAGCTGTCGGTGGCGGCCTCCTTTATCAGTCTGTTCTTTTCATCGTAGGTGAACTCGGCAGAGGACTGCTTGGGGGGAGAGATGCTCGTGAGCTTCTCTGCGGTCTTGTTTCCGTTAGCATCGTAAGTATATTCGTTGCGCTCTATCAGTCCGAGCTTGCCGTCGTAGCCTTCCTCCTTTACACAGCTTCCGTTTGTGTCGTAGGTATAGACGTAACGTCGGGAGCTTCCCGAATCGTAGGTTACGGTGTAGCTCGTCCGATTGCCGTTTTCGTCGTATTCGGCATCGTAAACGGTCGTTTTTTTCTTGCTTTCGTCCGCGCTCGTGTAAGCTTCCACCGTCTTGATACGGTTGCCTCGGGCATCGTACGTATACTGCGAGACGGTCGTCCCATCCGCCTCCGATTCGGTCTTTTTTGCAAGACATCCCGTCTCATCGTATTCGTATTCGACGGAAAAACTATCACCGTTATCCTCTTTTTCGGTCATTTTCCCGTAAACCAAGATAAAATCTCCGAGCATTTCCTCGGCGCGGGCGTCTCCCTTCAGCGCACGCAGAGCGTAATACGCCTCCTCCGTCTTTCCTTCGCCGAGCAGCCCGAGCGCCGTTTCGTATCCGTCCTTTGCGTTCTCGACGTAGCTGCCCGTGCCTTCGGACGTATCGGATACAGCCTCGGAGCCCTTGCAGGAGGCAAGCGCGGGTGTGAGTGTAAATATTATGAGAAGTACAGAGAGAAACCTTTTCATTTCGTTTTTCCTTTAAAACAGAATTATTTTCTGACCACTCGTATCATCACGAAAAATCCGACTGCGGCGTGCAGAGCGTACAGCAGCATCGATATCACGATGCTCGCGACGTCCTCGGAGAGAACGGTGCCGCGGAGGAAGAAGGGAATATTCTCGACAAGCTCGAGGCCTGCCGCGCACAGGAACATAAACACGGCGCAAACGATAGCGCAGACGTAGGGCTTGACGCGCTTTTTTACCATAAATACCACTGCGGCAAGCACGCCTCCGACGCGAAGAAGAGAAAAGAGCACGTCGTAGAGCAGAGCCAGAGGCTCGGAGAGCGTTACCGAGCCGTCGCCGATACGAAGAAATATAAAGGCAACAAGCACGGACAGGGTGGATACGCTCAGTCCGATATAAGTAATTACAGCCGCACCGACCGAGCGGTCTGTCTTTTTTTGCATAGCGAAGCGGAGAATATACCCCGCACCGATAAAGAACGCCGCAGTAGAAAGAAATCCCGAGAGATAGAAGAGCACCTGAGCTCCCGCACCTGCGAGAATATGCGCGGCGCTGCCCTCGAGCTCAACGTCGACCGACATCGCATCGGATACGCTTGTCAGCGTACGGGAGAGAGGAGAGATCAGGAGCGAGCAGAGCAGATTTATTCCTATTACGAGCAGAGCGCATACCCACAAAAGCTCACGCGGTTCTCGCCTGCCTTTGGGTACAGCACCGTTTGAATACTTGAGATCGGTCTTCATTATTATAACTCCGTATAAAAAATTGAGTAGACTTCCCCCATAGTATAGCATCATTTTCCCCGAATTGGAATAGCCAAAGTGTAAATTCCCAAAAAAGAATTCACGTTTTTTGTTTCATTATCATATAATAGCACAGAATCAGAATAACGGAGGTAACGATGACAGACGGATTTTTCGATGCTCCGACGGGGTATGACGTCCTTATGGACAAATGCAGGAGGATAGCCATGTCATACCCCTGCATCAGGCTTGAATACATAGGAAACTCACTGTTGTCCCGACGTATACCGATGCTGAGCTTCGGCACGGGAAGCGGCGGAGAGGTGTTTTACGTGGGCGGGCATCACGGCTCGGAATGGCTCTGCTCCGCTCTTCTTTTGCGCTTTATGGCGGAGCTCGGCGCGCTTGAGAGGGCAGGGCGCACCGTGTGGGGGATATCTCTTCCCTATCTTGCGAGAACAAGAAGGATAACCGTAGTCCCTCAGCTTAACGTTGACGGTACCGAGATCGCCATACACGGTATAGCCTCGGACTGCCCTATGAGAGAGAGGCTCGAGAGAGCGAACCAAAGTGCAGACTTCTCGCACTGGCAGGCAAACGCCCGAGGCGTGGATCTGAACCACAACTACAATGCGCGCTTTTATGAATACAAGGAGCTTGAGCGCTCGGAGGGGATGATCTCGGCATCCCCCTCGCGCTGGTCGGGAGAATACCCCGAGTCCGAGCCCGAGACGGCTGCTCTTGCCAATTATCTGCGCTACAACGCGCCAAGGCTTCTGCTTTCCTTCCATTCTCAGGGAGAGGAGATATACGGAGATACGGGAGAGATAGAAGGGGCTGACGGGATCGCAATGCGCCTTTCGGCTTATACGGGCTACAGGCTCGCCAAGCCCGAGGGAAGCGCGCTCTACGGCGGGCTTTCTGATTGGTACAGAGCGGAGATGAAGCGCCCCGCCTTTACCTTTGAATGCGGAAGAGGAAAAAATCCCCTCCCGTTATCGGACGGAGAGGGGATATATTCGAGAATAAGAAGGGCGCTGTTCTGCGCTCCGACACTCGTGTAGCCTCACTTGCGCCTGAACTGCGCGGGGGAGAGCCCCGTGTGCTTTTTGAATACACGGCAAAAGTAGAACTGATCCGAGTATCCGAGAATATCGGCACACTCGCCCACGCTCAGCTCCTCTCCCGTGAGAAGCTCCCGCGCGCGCTGCATGCGGAGGTCGGTGATATATTCGATCGGCGTTTTTTTCGTGTAAGCGGAAAAACGGCGGATGAAGTGGTATTTCGAGAGCCCCGCTATCCTTGCGTATTCGTCTATGCCTGCGTGCTCCCTGAAGTGAAGCCTCATGTAGGTGCACACGCGCTCGATATCCTCGTCCGATCGCACGGAGGTGCGCTTGCGCTCGCTCTCGCATTCACCGATCAGCTCACACAGGCATCCCGAAAGATAGACCTCGGAGATATCCTCTCCGAGCGCCATGTGCTCGTGCATACGCGAGAGGAACGGAATGAGACGCTTTGCATCCCGCACACGGAAGGAATACGGCGCACCGCCCTCCGCACCGAGCCTTGCGCAGAGAGAGTCCGCGAGCGTTCCCGAAAAATGCACCCACCAAAAGGACGGAGAGTCCGCCTTGAAAAAGCGGTATTCCTGCCTTGCGTGCGGCGGGTAGAGCAGGACGCTGTTTGCGCCAAGCTCTCTCTGAGCACCGTCCACGGTAAAAAAGCCCCTGCCCTCGGTTATCAGTATCAGCTGCCAGTCGGCTCTGCCCTCGGGGCGCAGGGTGCGTTTGTTTTTCTGCCAGTCAATGTACGCTCCGCAATTATTCACCCACAGCGGGGAGGGGGAAGAGACGTCGGGAGTGTAGCGCCCTCTGCCTATCACAAGCTGCATATCATCACCTCTTACGGCAATATTTTAATCTGTTTTTTCTGCGTTGTCAAGGTAAAACAGCAATATAGTACATAAAACACGCCAAAAACGGCAATATTCTGTATTTACAAAAAAACTCTCTGCGTGCTACAATAAAGGCAAGAAAAGCGTCAGGGAGGACGGAAGAAATGAGATTTCCCACCGAAGAGAAGAATTACGATATAGTTATAGCGGGAGGAGGACTTGGCGGAGTATGCGCGGCGATAGCGGCGGCAAGGCTCGGCAAGAGGGTCGCCCTTGTCAACAACCGCGGATATATCGGAGGCAACGCGAGCGCCGAGGTGCTCGTTGCCGTGTGCGGAGCGACGGGAGCGCAGGAATTCAACTTCTTTGCGCGTGAGGACGGGATCATCGAGGAGATACTGCTCGAGAATCTTCACCGCAACCCGAGCGGAAACAGATATATCTGGGACTCGGTGCTTCTTGACTTTATCTACGCCGAGAAAAATATAGATATGTATCTCAACACCACCGTCTGCGAGGCGGAGTGCGAGGGAGACGAGATAAAGAGCGTGCTTTGCGTATCCTCTCTTTCCGAGAGGCAGTTCCGCATGAGAGCGCACGTATATATAGACGATACGGGAGACGGAACTCTCGGCTACCTTGCGGGTGCGGACTTTATGGTAGGCAGAGAGGCAAAGGAGACCTTCGGCGAGTCGATCGCCCCCGACCGTGCGGATATGTGGGTGCTTCCGAGCACCATGCTCTTCCACGGCAAGGACACGGGCGCTCCCGTCAAGTATATTCCTCCGAAATTCGCCCTTGATATAAAAAAGACGAAGCTGCTTGAGAACCGCATCATCCCGCCCGACAGTTTTGCGCGTAATCAGTGGTATTACGAGCTTGGCGGAGATATGGATCAGACAAAGGACATAGAACAGATCATACGCGATCAGAGAGCCTTCGTTTACGGTATCTGGGATCATATAAAGAACAGCGGAAAATTCGACGCCGACAACTACGACTTCGAGTACGTTTCCTGCATCCCCGGCAAGCGCGAATGGCGCAGGCTCACGGGCGATGTTATCATCACCGAGCGCGACGTGACCGAGCAGACGCAGTGGGAGGACTCTGTCGGCTGGGGAGGGTGGTCTATCGATCTTCACTCTCTTGAGGGGATATATTCCGACGATATTCAGAACCGCCACTACATCCTCAGAGGAATATTCCGCATCCCATACCGCGCACTATATTCAAAAAATATAAAGAACCTGATGATGGCGTCGAGGTGCCTCTCCGCCTCCCACGTTGCGCACGGAGCAACCAGGCTTATCGCAACTCTGTCCATGCTCGGACAGGCGGTGGGAACGGCGGCTTCCGTGTGCGTTGACGAGGGTTGTACGCCGAGAGATATCTATCTTTCGCACATGGACCGGCTCAGAGCCCTGCTCCGCGCAGCCGACCATACCGTGATCTCTTACCCCCACGAGGACGAGCGTGACCTTGCCCGCAGCGCAAGAATAACGGCGTCTTCCACCCTGCTTCCCGAGAGCACGCTCATCCCCGAAGACTACAAGAGCATGACCGACGGCGAGGGATTTGCTATAGTAACTCCCGTTGAGGAGGGTGTGAGAGAGCTTTCGCTTTGCGTAAGGACCACCGAGCCTGCGCGCCTCCGCTACAAGGTATATCTCGGCTCGAACACCGAGAGCTACGATCCCGGCAAACTCGTCTTTGAAAATTCGATAGAGATCCCGATGACCGAGGGCGCGGTCGTTACCCTTCCGCTCGAGGGGGATATCGACGGCAGATATATCTTTGTCGATATAGAAAGAAACGACGCGGTCAGCATCGGCTATACGAGGGAGATCATCCCGCTTACAGTCTCTCTTATCAAGAGAAGAAACGAGCGCGAGACGACCTGGGACGCCTACCGCCTCTGCGTAAAGGAATACGTCTACCGCCAGCCGAAGCTTTCCTTCTGCTTCTCTGCTGGGCAGATACATTCCGCGTCTATGCTGACCAACGGCTTCACCCGCCCGTTTGGAAGAACGAACGCGTGGGTGTCGGACGGAGAGTGTGACGGTGAGTATATCGATATTGCGCTTGACGGAGCGCACAAGCTCACACAGCTCGTGCTGACCTTCGATTCCGGTCTTAACAGAGAATACAGGAATTCCCGCTCGCACGACTTTTCGGTAATGCCCGAGCTTATCGTCGGATACGAGGTCTTTGCGGGCACGGCGGAGGGAGAGAAGTGCGTATTCTCCAACGACGACAACTATCAGAGAGTGAACAGAATAGACCTCGGCGGAGTTGAAGCGGACAGAGTGCGCGTGTGCTTCAGAAGCACAGGAGGCATCAAGCGCGCCTGCGTCTATAATATTTCTTTGTACGGAGAGGAGATATAAAAATGAAGAAGCTCACCGCACTCACGGTAATTACCCTTGCCCTTTGTCTTCTTCTCTCGGGATGCTCGGGAGAAGAACAGACCGCCTCTCAGGATACGGCAGCATCCTCTTTCGGAATGCCGTCGGATACCGCTTCCGATACCGTCTCGGATACCGCGGACGTCGATACCGAAGCCGCGCCCCCCGAGGATAAATACGATATCCCCGTAAAGGATTACACACTTATATACGAGGACGATTTCAACGGAGCGCTCGACACTAAGATGTGGCGCTTCCGCACCGACGAAAAGGGAGGCGGAAAGAACCTCGCCATGAACGTCACCACCTCGGACGGCAAGCTGAATATCAACTTTGAAAAGCAGGGAAGCAGCTACACGGGAGGCGGCATCATCTCCAAGGAGCTGTTCGGCTACGGCTATTACGAGACCAAATGCACCCTCTTTGCGGAGGGAGGCGGGCTTCACAGCTCATTCTGGCTTATGGGAGGCTCGGCAAATGACGGTACCACCCTTCCGAAGCAGAACACCGTCTTCGAGATCGACGGCTTTGAGTTCGACTCGCACAAGCCCGACACCATATCCTTCAACCTGAACTACAAAATAGGCAGAGTATACGGACTTATAAATGACTATAAGGTCAAGTCTCTCTCGGGCAGAGAGGCGGTCGCGGGTTTTGAGTGGCTCCCCGACAGAATAAATTGGTATCTTGACGGAAAGCTCATGCATACCGTAACGGCAGACGAACAGCCATTGTTTTACGCTCAGCAGGCAATGTGGCTGACCGCCCTCGCCAACACCACGATGAGCGGAAGCATAAACGATGCTAAGCTCCCCGCCAAGACCACCTTCGATTACTTCAGATATTACGCAAAGCCGCTGAAGGATATAAACCTGATCGGCTCGTCGGGCTTTGAATACAACGATAATATCGGGCACGAGAATTCGGTCGATATGCAGACCCCCCTTTCCTTCTGCGAGAAGGGAAGCGCCGCCGCGTCAAGGATCGAGCGAAGCCCCGACGCATACGCGGGCAACTGTATGCTTACACATAGCTACACCGCCCCATTTGAGGTGCAGACCTATCAGCGCCTTTATAATATACCGAACGCGGAATACGCGCTTTCGGCTATGGTAAAGAGCACGGGTGCAGAGATATGCCGGATTGAGCTTAGCGGCATGGGAGGCGAGAGTGTTTTTGTGGATATTCCCGCGGCTGAAAAATGGACCGAGGTGACTATCCCCTCGGTCAAGGTCACGACCAACACCGTCACCGTTACCGTCCATACCAAGGGAAGCGCACAGACGCGTGTGTGCATAGACGAGCTTTCCTTTGCAGCTACGGAGGGAGCGGAAGTCAACGCAGCGCACCACTACCCCGCAAGGCTTGATTCGCTCTCAAGCGTGGGCGAGATACTCGTAAACACCAAGAGTGCGACCTATTCCTCCTCCGAGGGCTGGAAGAAGAGCTCGGTCATCGGCGCGGAGTACGCTTCGACCTATAAGCTGAACGCCGCTCCCGACGATTGGGCGGGCTGGAGGGTGACCCCCTCGGCTGACGGCGAGTATACCGTTTCGGTATTCAACGTCGAGGCTTCGGGCAAGGTGCAAAAGCAAAGGGTCTCGGTCTACGAGGGTACAAAGCAGCTTTGTACCTACAATATAGGATCAAAGGCGGGCTGGGAGGAATCGGGCAAGGTCACGCTGAAGGCGGGGGTCGAGTATTCGGTAAGGATAGAGAATACCGCACAGAACAAGACCATGCGCGCCGACTCGGTAAGCCTGCGGCCGTCTGATACGCTTGAATATTCCGAATGCGTGCTTATGCACACCGAGCGTGCTTACGCTTATATCAAGGGCGTGCGCACGAATATAAACGACGTCCCCTCACCCGTCGTCCGCGCAGGCGTGACCTATCTTCCCCGCGAATGGACCGAAGAGGCACTCGGAGTGAAGCTTGAGGGCAGGGGCGAGCAGATAGACGGGGTCGAATATGTTTTTGCCGCACAGCTTGACGCTGTCGGATATACGCAGGGTACCGACGGCAAGACGGTCGTTATCGTGAAAAAGGGCACCGAGATAAGCGCGGGCACCTATTCTGCCGCGGCGGAGCTTTTTAAGTGAGAAAAAAGCGCGTTTTCGGTTGACAAAACGCACCAAAGGTTATAAAATGAAATAGCAGGAAAAAGCCGTCCTCAGACGGCTTTTTCAAATAAGGATAAAAGATAGCAAGGAGAAAAACGATGAAAAAGAGAATTCTTGCCCTCGTCCTCGGCACTCTTATGTGTACAGCGGCGCTCGTTTCCTGCGGAGGATCTGACGGGATCACCGAGACTCCGGCGGATACACAGCCCGTGACGGAAGCAGAGACGGAAGCAAAGACCGAGGCAGAGACCGAGGCAGAGACCGAAAAGGAGGATCCCAAGGTGCAGTTAGCAAACAAGATAGAAGCAATGAAGAGCATAAAGACACTCGCGGATGTCGAGCCCGCTGAAGGAAGCAAAATGGTCAAGGTCGCTTTTATCGGCGACTCTATCACACAGGGCGTAGGTGTTCCCGTATCGAAATACGCTACCGACAGCTATCCCGCACAGCTCGGCGTGCTGCTCGGCTCACGTTATAAGATCGGCAACTTCGGTAAGGGCTCGGCATATACGCTTGCAGCCGACAACAAGTACAACGTAAAGACAGATGCCAAGCTCAGCTACAGAAACACCGCACAGTATCAGGACAGCCTCACCTTCAAGCCCGACGTTGTTGTCATCATGATGGGCGTAAATGACATCCGCTCGATGTCCTGCGACGAGGCGAGAGAAGCGCTCAAGGATGCGCTCGCTGACCTTACTCTCGAGTATGCAGCCATGCCCTCGGTCAAGAAGGTCTACATAGCGACTTCGATAATGATCCCGAGCTCTGCTACTATATATCAGTATTCGGACGGCAGACTTCAGTCTGCGCAGAGAGAGACTGCGGAGCAGCTCGGCGTTGACGTTATTGATATTTACGCTATGACCCGCGATTATATGAACGTAGCCATGCACTACACGGGCGACCGCATACACCCGATCAAGGAGTCTTATGCCGAGATGGCGCGTGCATTCCATGCGGCGCTGACGGGAGCGGAATACAAGGCGACCGTCCCCGCAAAGTCGGAGAGCGGCGTGGTTTACGTCAAGACAGGCGGCAAGGCAGACGGCAAGGGCGAGAGCCCCGAGAATGCGGTAAACTCACTTGCCAAAGCGTTCGGACTTCTCCGCGACGGAGGCGGAACGGTAGTTATCTCGGGCGATTACAAGCTCGAATACGAGATGTATCTGCCTCACCATACGGGCAACATCACCATTACCTCGGTATACGGAGGCAAGGACTACCGCAAGGACGGAGCCAAACTCGGCATTTCCAAATGCCTGTATTTTTACGGTGACTGCACAATAGAGAATATCAATATGGAAACGCAGGCGAACAATCTGTTTATCACCTGCAATTACAACAATATTACCTTCGGCGATAACATCAACAGCACTCTTGCCTCCGGAGTTACGAGTTACCCGCTTATTCTTGTGGGACACAATGTAGCTCTCGGCGGAGCATTCGAGGAGGATCTGACACTTCACGGAGAATGCAATATTACCGTTAACTCGGGTAAGTGGGTGTATATCAGAGGCGGAAACAGAAGAGCGAACACCGCCTACCCGAACTACGGCTCGGATAAGGACGCCGTGCTCAATATCACCGTCAACGGCGGAGAGTTCATCAACCACGCAACGACCAACCTGACCGCAGGCACCGGAATGGGAGGCTTTGACGGAACTCTCAACTTCACGATCAACGGAGGCGTATTTGCAGATGACGTATATGCGGTAGGCCGCTCGGGAAACAACACCTCCAAGACAACGGCGGAAATGACGGGAACCGTCAACCTGGTAATCAACGGCGGTACCTTCAATGGCGGCATCAAGCTCAGCCAGGACAGCACCACCAAGATCACGGGAACGGTCAATCTCACCATCACCGCCGCACTCAAGAGTAAGGCATCCGGCTTTACCAACGTAACGGTGAAGTAATAGAATAAGGACGATAATGCGGGGGAAGAGCTTTCAGAAAAAGCTCTTCCCCCGCAAAGTTTTTCAGAAAACTTGCAGATGACGAATAGCCTTCCCCGTGGATGACATACCCGGAAGGACGATTTGCGAAAAAACAAAAGCTGCGCAGTGCCGATCTGACACTGCGCATGCCGCATATTACATTTTTTCCATTATTTTGTCAAGCAGCTTGAACCTGCCGATAAGGGGAAGCTCCTTTGCCTTTCCCGTGAGTGCAAATACGATGCCCGCAATTGCCGCAACCGTAAACACAAGACCGGGTATGGAGAGAAGAGTAGCAATAACTCCCGCAACGACAGTAGTGCCGAAGACCGCAGCCGTTATTGCTCCGATGATGCCTGTGATCACTGCGGTTATCACGCTGTAAGCTACAGAAGCGAGCGTTACCGTCAGCCCCTGGTTTGCATGGAATCTGCAGAAGGGAGACTGCTTTACCGAGAGAATGGGAACGATGATAAGAATACCGAGGTAAGAGAGCGCCGCAACGATCTTGTTCTGCTCTATGTCCTGAGCATCGAACTGCGCGGTGTGATCGGGCATATCGAACATCCCGCCCTTGCCGTTTGCAGCCGCGCCCTGATCATAGCTTCCGGCATTCTGATTGTAGCTGCCCTGCTGAGTATTGTATGTATTCTGCTGACCGTAAGGGTTCTGCTGATACGCGTTCTGATGCTGATACGCGTTTTGCTGCTGACCGTAAGGGTTCTGCTGCTGGCCGTAAGCGTTCTGCTGCTGACGGTATGCATAAGAATCGTGTGCCTTTTGAGTGTCGCCCCACGGATCATTCTTGACCTCGGGACGCGACCACTGCTGTTGAGGCTGCTGAGGCTGCTGAGCGTACTGCTGCTGAGGCTGAACGGGAGCCGCAGGAGCCGCGGGAGCAGCTGCAGAAGCGGGAGCCGACTGTCCGCAGACGGGGCAGAACTTAGCGCCTTCTGCTATATTATTTCCGCAATTGGGACAAAAAGCCATATTTGTATTTCCTCCGTTGAATAAAAAACTAACTACCCTATTGTATCATCAAAAAGGCAGGATTACAACACTGTTTTGTAATTTTTTTGACCAAAAATCAGAAAAGAAGCACCGCCCGTCAGCGCTTTTTACCGCCGCTGAGCCCGTCGTAAATTATCTTTGCGCTGACGCCGAGGACCGCCGCCGCAACCGATACCTTCGTCAGAAGCTCAAATTTCTTCTTGTCGCTCTCGCGCTTTGCCTCGAGATGCTCGGGACAGTACCCTTCGCCGTCCCCCTCACCCAAAAGCACGAGGCACTTTCCCTGACGGCATACGGGCGCAAGCGCCTGCCCGCAGTAAGGGCAGAACTGTTCCTCGGTCTTCTTGTATTTCTTCTTTTTCTTTTTCGTGCTTTGTATGCAAGCCTCGTTTGTGCAAATTTTAAACAGCTTCATTTACGCTCCTCCGTGTTTCGGGTTATTTTTCTATACACCTGTAAGAATTTATATCGTAGATCTCGTACCTCACCTTGGGGTACGGCAGCTTTCAAAACAGACCCTTTTCTTTTTCGATCCGGGCAAGCTCACGCCTGTGATCCGCTTCGCAGTATTCGATATCCTCGCCCTTTGGCAGCGCTTTTGCTTCATCCGGCGTCATAACATCACCGTTTCTATGTGATCATTTCAATTCGGATGTCTTGAAAGCCGTATAGCCTTCGTAGTAATAACTATGGTCGATGCCCTTCATATAGACCTCACGGCTGTGGATATCGTCGGTCGGGGCGGCTTTCGGGAGATGCTTGATCTCAATATCCTTCAACGATCTCGTCAAAAAGATATTTATGAATTGCCTTGAGAGCAGAGAATTTCCCTGCTTCTAATCTGTCGAGCATACCGCACTCGAAAAGCTCCGGAGCAGCACGCCGGATCGCATCCGGAAATCAGCTTCGCTTTCGTTGTTTTTAACGTTTTTTATAACAGCTTTTGTGTAATATAGAGTATAACACGATCCTCTGTATTATTCAAGGCTTGACAAGGGCGCTTCTTTGAAAAAAGTCATATTTGTGCGTCATCGGCAGTGCTTGGTGTCATGCCTGAGAATGATATATTGATACAAAGCATCGGTGTTGCGGATGTGATTATCTTTGAGCGGAGAATAAATCAAGTATCTTTTGGACGGTTCGTTGAGCAAATGGCGTGAACTTCTTGTCAAACGCCTTGAAAACAAAGTGTAAAACGACCTCGATGACTAAAATCAGCCCGAGATATGCTCCGAGCGTGATCACGTAATACTGCGGGGGGTAAGAATTCAATATCCCTGCGAGCGTCATAATTGCCGGTATGAACAAAAAACCGAGAACGTCGCATATTATGTAGAATATGCTTGCGCATACAATCAAAAATTTCAAAAAGCCTTTCATACTCACTCTTTCCGTTTTGGATAGCCGATGTAACCAACAATAAACGCAGCGGCCTCAGGCAACTGCGATATCCGTTTCCGCGCTCTCGGTGCTTGCGCTGCTGCCTGCTTTTTTTAGCTTCACGTAGAGGATAACGCTCGAAACGACGTCCGCGCAAAAAAAGAATTGCAGTATTATTATCAAAAGAACGTCATCATATTTGAAGATGCCCTGCTTGACAGAGTTGACCGCGGCAGATATTGCCGTAATACTCGTTGAAAACAATGAGAGACAGTCAAAGAGAAAAAGTCCGATCGAAAACGGAATTGTAAGAATTCCGAGAGCAAACAAAACGCCCAAGGCAAATATCAGCAGATATGCGGGGATCTGAAGCAGCTTGACCGTCATTACGGCTTTAGCTAAGGATAGGGCATCCCACCTCTTATAGATGCTGATCGCAAAGCAAAGCAGACTGAGCAGTGCAGTGCCGACACAGCACAGCGTAAAGACCGCTATCAACAATAATCCGTTAGAATCGAATATCGACTCCACGATATATCCGAAGAAGGAAACTCTCGTTGAAAAAAAGATCGTCGACAGCACAAACAGCGCGAGATAAGGAAGAAGGAGGGGCGGGATCATGAACAGGTAACTCTTTTTTGTCATTTTGTCACTTCCTCTGCTTTCGATATAAAACATATCTCTTTAACGTTTGCGGCAAAGTCAGGCTCCCACTCTTTCGGAATTTCTTGATCCTCTCCGACAATTACCAATTTACATTTCGGGATATTACAAAAGGCGAATTTTCCTACTTGCTTTACCGTGTTCGGAATAATAAGCTCTTTGATTTGATCGAGTCCCCAAAAAGCTTGAGAGCCGATTCTGATCACGCTTTCGGGTATGTTTATTCTTTTGATTCCTGTAAGATCAAAAAACGTATTTTCTTCAATAACTTCAAGTGTGGACGGCAATAGGATCTCTTCGATCAAATCGTTATGAACATAACTGCAAATATCGAGAAAACCTATCTTTTTCGTCCCTTCGGGAATAATAAGGACTGTCCCGTTAATTATGCACTCCATAATACACCGCCTTTATAAGATCATTATATCATAAATCCAATTTTTTTCAAGTGAAATATTCGGCTATGCCGAATGTGAAATAATTCACTTCGTGAATTGTGAAATATTGCGCCCGTCGGTCGCAATGTGAAATGAAATTTGCCCACATTCGCGTCAGCGAATATTTCACAGCGGAGCTATTTCACATGGCGAAGCCATATTTCACTCGCCGAAGGCGAATTTCGTTGAAAAAAGCACTTGCGTAAGCAAGAGCTTTTTTCTGGCGGAGAAGGAGAGATTTATCTAGGAATGCTGCGCATTCCGTTGCACGGTCCAAAACATAGTCGCACTACTCGGGCAGGGGGCTGCCCTCGTATTGCTCGTTGTTTTGTCCGAATTCGCCCTCCCTTCACCGCCGTTCAGGCGCGGTCGGGCTCATTCCTCTCGCGGGCGCTCGAGTTCAAATCTTCTCAGATCAAAATGAAAAGGACACCAAACGGTGTCCTTTTCATTTTGGCGGAGAAGGAGAGATTTGAACTCTCGCGCCGGTTAATCCCGACCTACACCCTTAGCAGGGGCGCCTCTTCGGCCTCTTGAGTACTTCTCCAAATACTCGTGCTAACTACCAAAGGTATTAACATTTTGCTCTATGTATTATACTCCAACTTTTGCCCGTTGTCAATAGTCTTTCTCGATATTTTTATTATTACCTCGATTTTTTTGCCTTATTCTTCACTATATTTTTTCAAATTCCCTTGCGAATAGACCTTTCGTGTGCTATAATAT
>JAZMZS010000235.1:0-16687 GCA_045586105.1 Eubacteriales bacterium
ATTCCAATCCGTTGTATTATGCGAAGAATCTGTATTTAAACGGAGCTCTCGTTACGAACTTGACTATCCCCGACAGTGTGACATGCATCGGCGATTATGCATTCTATAACTGCACCAGCCTCACGAGCATCAGCATTCCCGACAGTGTGATGAGCATCGGAGGTAATGCATTCTATTACTGCACAAGCCTCACGAGCATCACTATCCCCGATAGTGTGACAAGCATCGGCAGTTCTGCATTCTGTAACTGCACAAGCCTCACGAGCATCAGCATTCCCGACGGTGTGACAAGCATCGGCAATCTTGCTTTTTTTAATTGCGACGTAGGAACAGTATATGAAAAAGGAAAATACGTAGGTAATGCAGACAATCCCTATTATGCATTGGTTTCTAAGTCATCGGATACCGGTGACACCTTTACCATCCATCCCGACACTCGTATAATAGCCGATTCTGTTTTCGCGGGGGCTGACATAAAAAGCATTGAGATACCATTCGGTGTCACACATATTGGTCATTCGGCATTTAACAATACTTATTACTTAAAAAGTATCGTTATACCCGATAGTGTTATTTATATAGGAAACAATGCATTTTACAATTCGAGCTTGGAAAGCGTTGTGCTTGGTAGCGGAGTGTCATATGTAGGATACCATGCGTTTTCTTCAAATCCACTCAAGACAATAACGTTCGGCAGTTCTTCTCCGTATATAGAAAAGCAAGCATTTGAAGCGTGTGACGAATTGACAGAAGTATACATCTCGGACATTGGTGCTTGGTGCGGTATCAAGTACGGCGATTGTTTTTCGGCACCTATGTACTATGCAGATAATCTATATCTCAACGGAGAACTGATTACCGAGCTTGTCATTCCCGAGGGTGTTACGAGCATCGGCAATTATGCATTCTACAACTGCACGAGCATCACGAGTGTAAGCTTTCCCTCGACACTCACATCTATCGATGAGAGAGCGTTTGAAGGGTGCACGGGCATCAAGAGCGTGTCTGTACCGAGTCTTGATACATGGTGCGGTATCGAGTTTGGGCATTATACCGCAAATCCATTGTATTACGGCAAGAAGCTGTACGTTGACGGTGCTTTGCTCGAGAATTTAGTCATCCCCCAAGGCATAACAAAGGTCGGAGATTACGCATTTATCGGCGGCACAAGCATCAAGAGTGTTAAGCTCCCCGAGGGTATTGAGAGTATTGGTATGTGGGCATTCAGAGGATGCTCGCAAATTACGAGCGTATCTGTTCCTACGAGCTTAACTGAGGTCAGAGACGAAGCGTTTAACAAATGTACGAAATTGGCAAACGTCATCTATGCGGGCACGGATGCACAATGGAGTAATATCAGCTTCGGAACGAACAACGCACCTATCATCGATGCTCCGAGACATATACATTCATACGGAGAATGGACAACAGTAATTTCACCCACGTGTACAGAAAAGGGAAGCGAGGCGAAAGTCTGCAGCATTTGCTCCGAGAAGGAAACGAGAGAGACGGATGCACTCGGGCATGATGAAATTACACATGAAGCGAAAGCACCTGCTTGTACCGAAATCGGCTGGAATGAATATGTGACCTGCTCGAGATGTGGCTACACTACATATACAGAGATACCCGCCATCGGTCATGGTTACGAGACCTTCGAGGGAAAAGCACCTACATGTACCGAGATCGGGTGGAATGATTATTCTGAGTGTTTAAGATGCGGAGACAATGACTATGCCGAGATTCCCGCACTCGGACATGCATGGGGGGACTGGTATTACATAATTGAACCCACTTGCACCAAGAGCGGTCTCGAGAGACGTGTTTGCGGTACATGCTCAAAGCAGGAGAACAGAATAGCTGATCCTGCACACAAATGGGGAGAATGGCAGACTGTAACTGCTCCGACGTGCACCGAAGAAGGAAAGAATACAAGAGGATGCTCCGCTTGCTCAGAAACCGAGGATAAGATCATCCCCGCGCTGGGTCACGATGATACCGTATACGAAGGCAAAGCGCCCACGTGTACCGAAGGCGGATGGGTCGAGTATGCAGTTTGTGCAAGATGCGAGAGAAGCACATACGAGATGATCGAAAGTCTCGGACATGATGAAATATCACACGAGGCACAAGCTTCCACATGTACCGAGATCGGCTGGGATGCATACACCACCTGCACAAGATGCGACTACACTACATATGTTGAGATTCCCGCGCTCGGTCATGATGAAGTGGCACACGAGACACAAGTGCCCACGTGTACTGAGATAGGTTGGGATGCATACGTAACTTGCTCGAGATGCGAGCATAGCACATATATTGAGATTCCTGCGCTCGGTCACGACGATACCGTATACGAAGGCAAAGCTCCCACATGTACCGAAGGCGGCTATGCTGAATATGCTGTTTGTTCAAGATGCGAGAGAAGCACATATACCGCGCTTGGCGCACTCGGTCATTCTCACGGCAAATGGGAAGTACTCGTTGAGCCCGAAGCCGGCGGAGAAGGCTTCCGCTCCAGAGTATGCTCCGGTTGCGGAGATGAAGAGTTTGAGATGATAAGCTACGCCACGGGCGATGTTGACGGCGACGGAGTTCTTTCCAACAGCGACATGACGATAGCGGTGCGTGCTCTTGCAGGATGGGATATCAATGAGGAATTGGCTCCCGTCGATGCAAACTACGACGGCATCATCACCAACCGCGACATTATCGCACTTATTCAGAGACTTGCAGGCTGGAATTGATGCGCGCAAGATATCATCTGAGGTAAGCTGACAGCATTTGCACAAACGGTGCGTAAATACATTTTGACATCATCATTCACATAAAAACGAAGCAGAACCGCACTCGGTGCGCGTTCTGCTTCGTTTGTTTGTTGCGCCCCTCGAGTATGCTGCGCTTCCCACCGGGGAAGGCAACGCTACGCTCAGGATCGTTTCTTTTTTCTCCCGCTCAGATCCTTCGTTCGCGATGCTCCCACGAGGATGACAGCGGGGGTGGAGCGTAGCATAGTGCGTCGGGCATTTTTAACATTTATAACGAACATTATTAACAATAAGTTTAATTTTAGGTTATATATTTATACTATTAACAAAAAGTGCTGCGGGGGAAGTATATCATGGCAGGAAAAAGCGGAAAGAAAAAACAGACGGGAGAAAAGAAAAAAGGAATAATCACGTCCCTGACCGAGCAGATAAGGAGTGACAAGAAGGCGTTTTTTGTGTATGCGGTGCTGAGACTGCTCGTTATCCTCGTGCTTGTGCGGAGCATTTTCCTCGGGCAGTGGGAAAGTGTGTTTACGTGCTCGCTTACGCTTCTTTTGCTTTTTATTCCGTCGATGCTCGAAAAAACGCTCAAGATCGACGTTCCCACGGCTCTTGAGATAATAACCTACGTGTTCGTTTTTTCTGCCGAGATACTCGGAGAGATCGAATGCTACTACATGAAGTATCCCTTCTGGGACACGATGCTTCACACGGTAAACGGCTTCATGTTTGCCGCCTTCGGATTTGCGCTTGTTGACATTTTCAACCGCCACGGGAGATTCACCTTCAAGCTGTCGCCTGTGTTCTGCGCGCTTGTCGCATTCTGCTTTTCGATGACGGTCGGGGTGATGTGGGAATTTTTTGAATTCGGCGCGGACGAGCTCTTCCGCCTCGATATGCAGAAGGATGCCTTTATAAGCTCGGTAAACACGGTCATTCTTGACCCCGAGGGAGCGAACAACGTCATTCGGATAAATGACATAGTCTCCACCGAGATCAATACCTCCTCGGGAAGCATCCTTGTCGACGGCTATATAGACGTGGGACTGCGCGACACGATGAAGGATATGTTCGTCAACTTCGTCGGCGCGGTCATATTCAGCTTTATCGGATATATTTACGTAAAGCAGAGAGGCAAGGGAAGGATAGCGGGCTCGTTCATTCCCGTTGTAAACGACGGCGGGCAGAGCGGAGACTGCGCGGACGGAGACTGAATATTTACCCCCCGCGGGTGCATGATCGTTTGTGCATCTGCGGGGCTCTTTTTATTTCGTTTTCTTTTGCTGTCTGACAGAAAATGCCGTGCTGACTGCTTTTTGGTTGACTTGTGCCGAATTTTGTAGTATAATTGTTGTGTATGACAAAAAAATTCTTACGGAGAGACGTATGAAAAAGCATAGATTTCACCGAATAACAGCGCTGCTGCTCGCCATCCTGCTTGCTGTTCCGTCGATACAGGCGGTATCTGCCGAGGAAGAGCTGAACGTGCCTGAGGCAGTATATGACAACTACGGCAGGAAGCCGATGCTTCCGATAAAGGGTGACCTTGACATTGCGAGCATCGACTATTATTACGAGAACAAGAACGATACCCTGCCCGGGCTTCATGGCGGGCTTGACATAATCTGCGACAAAAACACCGAGATAATGGCGGTGTTTGACGGAGTGGTAACGCTGACCCAGACGGGCTGGGGAGGCGGTTACGGTGTCAACGTAGTGCTCGAGCACACGGATTCCGACGGAGAAAAATTCTACTCGAGATATGCGCATCTTACCTCCTACAAGGTAAATGTCGGAGACAAGGTCACTCAGGGACAGGTGATAGGTCTTTCGGGCAGCACGGGGCAGTCTTATACAAACCATCTTCACCTCGAGATATACACCTCCAAAAACCCGACAAACCTCGAGCGCTCCTACACCACAAAGTATCTTATCAGCCTTCCCGCAAGCGAGCTTGCAAGAATGAGCTTTTACTATCAGCCGATAAACGGAGAGTACAATTCCCAGCTGAGAAAGTTCAGGCTCGGCTCGGGCGGAACCTGCTTTGAGCGCTGCGTGAACGAGCAGATGCATGACCATATCTCGAGATATGCGCTGTATCTTGAAAAATTCTATAACCGAAGCGCAAACTCATGGGATTGCAGATACTACTTCGATACCGAAGCGGAGGCGGGACTTTTTGCGGATCCCGTGCTTCGAGACCACGTGTACAAAAGATATGATACCGACGGCGACGGGCATCTCTCCTACGTAGAGGTAATGCGCGTTACCGTGCTTGACCTCAGAGGACTTAACATAACCTCGCTTGACGGTCTTGACCTGTTTGAGAACCTGAGCAGTGTTCTCACGGGCGAGGGTGAGGTTCCGCTCGAACCTCCGAGCGTTGTTCTTCCCGAGGCGGGTGACCCTGCAGGGACATATTCGCTTACTGCCGGATACAGGATCGATCCCGCGTACGTAATAGATGCGGGTCTTCTCGGTCTGTGGGAGCATATAGATGATGACGGTGAGCTTCCCTTGAGAAAGAATCCCGTGTACAATACCGACTATGCGGGTGCGGGAATTCCGCATCTCGGCAGATTTGTCGTTACAGAGACGAAAACGGATGCAACCTACACCTGGGGAAAGACCGTGTATAACGGCGTTGAGGGCTGGGTTATTATCAGCAACAGCGCCTGGACGCGCCAGATCACGAGCGGAAAGGGTGTATACACCGTTGACAGTGAGGGGTATCTGACGGCTACGGCGACAGGCGAGAGAGTGAAGGACCTGCTTGACCGTAACAAGACCGCCGCATCCCTTTTTGATGTGGCTGAGATAGACTGCCTTGCCGAAGGGAAGAGCATCACCGCATGGGCGTACAACGGCATCATTCCCGCCGAGGGAACGAAGCTCACCACCGTTATCGAGCAGCTGAGAGAGGCTGATGCGGAGGCGGTGTTTGATGCTTATTTCGGAGAAGTACCCGCATCCCCTGTATACGGGCTTGAGGTGCAATTCCGCCTTCCCGAGGAGGGAAGAGCAGATCTCGGAGCTCTCGGAGCGTGGCGCTTCAATTCGAATGTAAAGCTCCGCTCCTCTCACTCGACGGATGCAGAGCAGCTTGCCGTGATCCCGTCGGGGAGCAGCGTTATCGTAACCGCCGTCAGCTATGAGAGCGACTATCTTTGGGGCAAGGTGACTTACAACGGCACCGAGGGCTGGTGTGCGCTTTCGGAAGATTGGGCAGAGCAGCTCACGAGCGGCTTTGGCAGATATGCCGTAAATTCGGATGGATTTATTACCCGCACGGACAGCGGAAGCATAGTAAAAGCGGTCTACCGCTCGGATATGACTGCCTCCGAGCTTCCCGATCTTTCCGAGATGCAGCTGATAAGCGGTCTGTACATCTTTGAAGGATGGTCAGCCGACGGAGAGAGCATCATCGATCCCGATGCACGCCTCTCGGACGTGTTTGAAAAACTGAAGGAAGCAGACCATGAGGTTACACTCAGCGCTGTGCTCAGTCTCGATGCTTCTCCCGACCTTACAGTCAGCTACAAGCTTCCCGCGGCATACGTGCGCGATGCGGGTCTTCTCGGTCTGTGGGAGCATATAGATAATAACGGTGAGCTTCCCTTGAGGGTCAACCCCGTCAGAGACGAAAACTATGCGGGAGCGGGAATTCCGCATCTTGGCAGATTTATCGTTACCGAAACATATACCGATGCAGAGAATACCTGGGGAAAGACTGCGTTTGGCGGTGTGAGCGGCTGGGTGATCATCTCCAACAGCACCTGGACTCGCCAGATCACGAGCGGAGAGGGAACATACACCGCCGACGGTGAAGGATATCTTATATATACGGCAACGGGAGAGCGTGTACAAAGCGCCCTCGATGCGGAAATGACCGCAGCCGCCTTCTTTGACGGAGCAAGCATCGACTGCCTTAAGGATACCTCGGAGTTTGTTTCATGGAAGTATCTCGGCTCCCCGGTGAGCGGGACAGACACGATGCTCGGCGACCTTTTCCCGTCTCTCGCCCTGCGTAAGCTGAGCGTTACTCTTACAGCCGAGATAAAGAACAAAACTGTTGATCCCGAGCCCGATGCTCCGCACAAGCTGGTGGTAAATTACATTTTACCCGCCGGGCATGTGCAGGATGCGGGTCTTGCAGGACTTTGGATGCATACCGATACAACAGATCCTCTCAGCATCAGAGCCGAGTATAACGCAAAGAGCGATAAGCTCGGAGAGATCCCCCCTTCAACACGCTTCATGATCACCGAAGCATATGACGACGGACAGTATCTGTGGGGTAAGACGACCTATGGCGGTGTGAGCGGCTGGTGCTGGATCAAGTCCGACTGGGCAGAGCAGCTGACGAGCGGAGCGGGAACGTATACCGCCGACGGTGACGGATACCTTATTTATACCGCTACGGGAGAACGGGTGTCGGGCACATTTGATTCGACCATGACGGCAGAAGGAGTGCTTGACGGAGGCTTGATAGATTGCATTGCTTCGGGCGGAAGCTTCACTGCATGGAAGTATGAAGATACAGTCATCTCCGACAAGACTGCCCTGTGGACAGATATTATTCCCGCACTTTCGGAAGGCGATGCCGAGATAACACTTACCGCACAGATAAGCGGTACTTCGACCGATCCCGATCCCGATCCCGATCCCGATCCCGATCCCATCTACAAGGTCAGTGTCGGTTACCGCATTCCCCTCAGCGCTGTTGAGAGCGCGGGATATCTCGGACTTTGGAAGCATACCGATACCGAAGGGAAGCTTTCCGTGCGCTTGGATCATTCTACCTCTGCCGACAGAGTGGGATATATCGATCCCGAGGCGGAATTTATCGTTACCGAGGTATACGAGGGCGCAGATTACCTCTGGGGTAAGCTGACCTATAACGGTGTCAGCGGCTGGTGTGCGCTCAGTCCCGAATGGTCTGAGCAGAAAACGAGCGGAGCGGGGACTTATACCGTCGATGCTGACGGATATCTTATTTACACAGCGAACGGTGAGAGAGTTACTGCCGAGCTTTCTTCCGATGACAGTATATCTAAGCTTCTCGATCCGGCGCTTATAGAACTTATGAAGGGTGGGATCACCCTCGACGGCTGGTCGGCTGACGGCAAGTACATATCCGATCCCGAGGCGCTGCTCGGTGAGCTTGTTTCTTCTCCCGACGGAGTAGACGTGAGCGTCACGCTCGCAGCACGTATGACGGGAATCAGCGGCGACGCCGACGGAAACGGCACGGCGGACGAGCAGGATCTTCAGCTTCTCGTGAGATATCTTTCGGGATATGACGATAATCTCGCACTCGGCAACCTCGACGTGAACGGGGATGGGAAGATAAACACCCGCGACTTCATGCTTATCAAAAAAACCGTATCATAAAAAATACCTCCCTTGCACCGTGCAAGGGAGGTATTCGTTTATGATCAAAGAAGTGACGCTCTTATCTGCTCGGGAGTCTTGTTTATGATAAGCGCGGGAGGAACGTCAAATACCGTTTTTGCACCGCACTCGCCCATAGCTGAGAGTCTGTACGCAGCTCTTGCGTAAGCGATGATGACGCTTGCCGTGAATTCGGGGTTTGAGTCGAGCTTGAGCGAGTATTCGATAAGCTGCTTGTGCTGACCCTCAAGACCCGTTTTGCCGCTTCTGAGCACGAAGCCGCCGTGAGGAATGCCGCCGTGCTGCTCGCGCAGCTCCTCAAGCGAGATGAAGTGTACGGTCGTGTCGTAATCGGCAAAGTAATTGGGCATGGTAACGATCTCACGCTCAATACGCTCGAGATCCGCTCCCTCCTCGGCTACGACGTAGCACTCGCGGGTATGCTTTTCTCTGGTGGTGAGAGTGGGATTTGAGCCGCTTCTTGCAGCCTCAAGCGCACTCTCTACGGGAACGGTGTACTGTCTAGCGTCAACAACACCTTCGATGCGCCTTATCGCGTCCGAATGTCCCTGGCTGACGCCCTTGCCCCAGAAGGTATAGTCCGCACCGTCGGGAAGGACGTCGTTTCTGAGCATCCTCAGAAGCGAGAACATACCGGGATCCCAGCCTACCGAGATGATGCCTATCTTTCCGCTTTCCTTTGCCGCCGCATCCACGTTTGCAAAGTGCTCGGGAATACGCGCGTGAGTGTCAAAGCTGTCAACAACGTTGAAGAGCTTAGCATAAGCGGGTGTCTGCTCGGGAAGGTCGGTAGCCGAGCCTCCGCAGAGTATCATAACGTCTATCTTGTCCTTGTAAGCCTCCGCCTCGCTGACGTGGCATACGCGCACGCCCTCGGTCGCGATCTTGAGCGTTTCGGGTGCACGGCGGGTAAATACCGCAACCAGCTCCATGTCGTCGTTCTGTCTTATTGCGCTCTCGATGCCGCGGCCGAGATTACCGTAGCCGAGAATGCCTATTCTGATGCTCATTTTTTTATCCTCCGATAAAAAGAAAATTAAAAACAGGAATATTATACACGCAAAAGGACGAAACTGCAATATCTGAGTGCAAACTTTTTTTGCGGAGTACCAAGAAATTAAATATCATGTACATAAAAAGTGAGTTTTTCGGTATTATACTATTGAAAAAAATCTATACATGAGGTATTATAAAAGAGTACATTGTTAAAAAAATAACCATCAAATTTACGGAGGTAAGACAAATGGGATTCTTTACGGGTAAAACGGTCATCATCACGGGCGGCGGAAAGGCACCCGCGCTCAAGGACGGGTCAGCCGGCTCTATCGGCTACGGAATAGCTATCGCCTTTGCAAAGGAAGGGGCTAATCTCGTTCTCACGGGCAGAAACGAGCAGAAGCTCATCGACGCCAAGACCGAGCTTGAGGCGGAATACGGAATAAAGGTGCTTGCAGTTCCCGCCGATATAAACGCAGGAGACGACAACGAGGCAACGGTTGCCCGCGTAGTTGAGAAGACTATCGCGGAGCTCGGACGTATCGACGTTCTTATCAACAACGCACAGGCATCGGCGTCGGGCGTTACTCTTGACAAGCACACCACCGAGCAGTTCGACCTCGCTATTTATTCGGGACTCTATTCTACCTTCTATTATATGAAGGCGTGCTACCCATACCTTAAGGAAGTAAAGGGCTCGGTCATCAACTTCGCATCGGGTGCAGGGCTTTTCGGTAACTTCGGTCAGTGCTCCTACGCAGCCGCAAAGGAAGGCATCAGAGGACTTACCAGAGTAGCCGCTACCGAATGGGGCAAGGACGGTATCAACGTAAATATTATCTGCCCTCTCGCTTGGACGAGCCAGCTCGAGAAGTGGGCAGAGTACAACCCCGAGGCGTTCAAGGCAAACGTCCATATGCCTCCGATGGGACACTTCGGCAATTCCGAGGCGGAGATAGGCAGAGTCTGCGTTCAGATCGCAGGCCCCGACTTCAAGTATATGTCGGGCGAGACGATCACCCTCGAGGGCGGACTCGGTCAGAGACCTTAAGCTTGTATAAAACGAAAAAGCACCCTGCGAGGGTGCTTTTTTGTTTTTAGATAAAAGATAATAGAAAATTAAATATGAGACACACCCTTATAAGGCTGACCATAGCTCGGCTGCACTCTGATAGCGCTCGGCGGGACTTATCGACGTGCACTTACGAACGATCCTGCCCGACCTGCCCGTTGCAATGCTCACGGTCGGATGCTGTCCTGTCAGCATCACGTTGTACAGCACTCCGACGGCGTAAATATCCGTCCGTGCATCCGTCTGAGAAAGTCCCAGCTGCTCGGGCGACGCATAGCCCACGGTGCCCATAATAACCGTATCCCTGCTTGCATCCGATTCCAGCCTTGAGGCGTTAAGATCTATCAGCACTACACGTCCCGAATTATCGATCATTACGTTCTCGGGCTTTACGTCTCGGTGAATTATACCGCGTTCGTGCAAGACCGTCAATGCGTCACAAACACCGAAAAGCACCTTGCGCGCACCCGAAGGGCGGTATTTTTCAGTTTCCATTACCTGTGCAACGGTGATCCCGTCAATAAATTCCTCGAGCACGATCTGACCGTCGTCCATCTCGATAACCTCGTAGATCTCGGGAAGATTCGCGCATCGGATATTCAGTAATTTTTCGTAAGCAGCAAGAGCACGGGGAAAGCTTCGCAAAACAAGCTCCTTCTCGTTTTTCTTGTTTCGCAGCCGCAAGACCTCACAGCCGTTTTTTTGGCTCAGCACCGTTACGAGCGAGTATATTTGAAGGATATTTTCTATGTATTCGGACCGTTTCATTTTTGCCTCACTCTAACGTTATGGTGTATTTGTAGCAATCCTTGGGTACTTGTAAGGTTATACATGCATCGTAGGTTTTTATCATCGTTAAATCGATCGGAGCATAGCCGGAATCTCTCCCCCAATTTCCGCCTCCGTTGTAATAATTTAAGCTGACTTCCTGATTCAAAATTCCGGTACCGAGTTTATCAACATGAATGGCAAGATAAACGCATACGATCCAATCCATGCCGTTCGGGCTCTCTTCTATCGTATAGGTACACATAACGATCGAAATCGAGTCGTTAATTTTTGTACCGCGCGACGGACCTGAGATGACGACGTTTCCCTGCTGTCCGCACATCCTACAGTATGGCAAAGAATCACTCGGCTCATAGTTGTGGCTTCTCGGCGGGATCATTTCTGCCGGGACAGTGATCAGATGGCAAACCCGGCAATAGCTTTCTCCCGTCCAGCCATAGAATAAACAGGTAGGGGGGTCACCAAGGGACTCCACGATCTGGTGCTCTCCCAATCCTCCGGATTCGAAGGTTTCCTCACCTGCCTCACCGCAAGCACAGGAATAGCAGTAGACGGCAGAGTTCATACAATCCGCTTCCTTCACCAGATATTCTTCTGCCGTATTTTGCACGGTATAGCTGTGGGTATGAGTCGGCGGAAACGCTCCGCAGACCGAGCAGGGAGCGAGCGGGTCTTCGGGATCAAAATCATGTCCTGATGCGGGAATGCTTTGCTGAGGGACTAAAACGGTAAGGCAGACCGAACAATGCTTACCCTCGGTCATGCCGGGGGTAACGCACCCCGCACCGTAACCCTCGACCGTTACGACGGTGTGCTCTCCGGGTTCTCCGTAAGAGAAGGTCAAGCTGCCCGCCTCACCGCAAACGCAGGAATAATAGTAAACGGCAGGTGACGTACAGGAGGCTTGCTCCTTCAGATATACGGCAGCCATGCTTTGCTCGGAAAAGCTGTGAACGTGAGTCGGTTCGGTGTCGGCTGACGTATCCGAGTGCCCCGTCTGCACCGATGGCGGAGCGGTGTCGGCTGACGTATCCGAGGGCTCCGTCTGCACCGATGGCGGAGCGGTGTCGGCTGACGTATCCGAGGGCTCGGTCTGCACCGATGGCGGAGCGGTGTCGGGTAACGTATCGGCCGAAGGATCGGTCTGCACGGAAGACGGTTCGGTGTCGGGCGTCGTATCACCCGACGGAGTACCGACACCCGCTGCGCGCTGTATGCCGAGCAGTACGCAAGCGAGTATTAAAAGGATCGCAACTATAGCACAGGTGATCGCTGCCGGGTGCATTTTTTTCTTTTGGCGGGGAGGTAAAAACTCCTTTTCCGTCAGAGACTGCATGCAGCAGAGACAGAAACGGGCAGAATCTTCGATGTCGGCACCGCAAAACGGACATTTTTTCATTACAAGGTATCCAGATCGTATCCGTACAGCATCTCGTTGATCTCTACGACGGACAATCCCTTGCAAAAGCCGTAAAGAACTATGCTGTCAAAGGGTTTTTTTACGTATAGCTGCGTGTATCCCGCACTCTTGAGCAGCATTTGCACCTCGTCGATGTTCAGCCCCATGCTGACGGCGAGGCATAGCAGTTTATTTCGCTCGGGAACGCGAACGCCCGAAAAGATCTGATAACCGTAGACCTCGGACAGCTCGGCGTTTCTGATGACCTTGGATTTGTGCAGTCCCTTGCTCTGCAAAAGCTCCGAAAGAAGCTCGGAAAGGTCAGCCGAGATCATATATTCCTTGTTTTCGTTATAAAAAGTTTGAAAGTCCTGACAGAGCCCGAGCTCCTTCACGATTTCTGACGTGTCCTTCTCCATGATAACCCCTTATTTTACAATTTTTTTAAGTATATCACAATCGGATTAAGTATATCACAATCGGAAAAATTAGTCAACTATGCTGTCAGCATAGGACATTT
Organism: Eubacteriales bacterium; assembly: GCA_045586105.1. Classification (GTDB taxonomy): domain Bacteria; phylum Bacillota; class Clostridia; order Oscillospirales; family CAG-272; genus JAZMZS01. The sequence continues at coordinate 12,960 of JAZMZS010000235.1, forward strand.
TCAGATAAAGCAACTATAATTAATATAAAAAAGAACGATAATTGCAAATCTTATGCTGCCGGCACATGACTTTTGCGTGTGAAACGGATATAATCGATAAAAAAGAACGATAATTGCAGATCACGGGAGGAATATGAAATGTTAGCTTTTGACGGGGAGCCAAAGCTGTCCCATTGGCCGAAGGAAGCCAAAGCGTATATAAAAGCGCACCCTAAAAAGGAGATCCTCTACGGGCAGTCCAAACGCTCAGAACACAAATTTTACAGATCCAGAGTGCTCGGCAGAAAGCTCGTCGTCAGCTATAACTACGAATTAGACTGCTTCGTCGCATGGAGCATCCACCCTAACCTCGACAGAGACAAGGAAAAGGACGAGGTTCGTTTCAAGCTGAGTACCCGATGCCTGAACGAGTACAAGTCTACCCCGAAATTTTCAAACTTCTACGAATCGATATCGGGCAGAGATAAGACCGTTCAGTTCCGGAAAATATGCGTATTCCCGAAGGAAGACTTTGTAGATTTTTACGATAATTACGAAAAGTATATGGAGCCTGATCCAAAAGATAAAAATTATCGCGCACCTGCGATTCCATTTTCAAAATAAACGAACAAGGAGAAAAATCATGAAAAGATCACTATCATTCTTTCTCACGGCGTTGGTCATGACTGCTTGCGTGTTTCTCTTCTGCGGCACCGGCGCAGTAGAAGCGAACGCCGCCGACTATTCGGGCGAATGCGGCGCCGACGGCGATAACCTCACGTGGACCCTCGATACGTCTACCGGCGTCCTTGAGATCAGCGGCTCGGGCGATATGAAGGACTATTCTTTCGACTCCGATGATAACAAAGCACCGTGGGATTCATACAAAACATCTATCAAAACTATTGTTTTGCACGATGGAGTGACGAGCATAGGCAATTATGCATTCTATAACCTCAAGTATATGACAAGCGTCAGCATTTCGGAGAGCGTGACGAAAATCCGCGGTAATGCATTTCGTTCATGCGAGCGCCTCACGAGCATCAGCATCCCCTCAAAAGTGACAAGCATCGGCGGTTGTGCATTCTATAATTGCACGGGTCTCACGAGTATATATTACAATGCGGCAAACGTATCCGACAAGACTGATGAAAACTATATCTTTAGTGATGCAGGAAAATCGGGAGAAGGAATCAAGGTAACAATAGGCAAGGACGTAGAGCGTATTCCTGATTACCTGTTTTGCCCGGATTATTGGGAGGGCACAGTCTATCCCGATATAACCGAGGTGGTGTTTGAAGAAGACGGCGTATGCAAGAGCATTGGTGACCATTCATTCGCAGGCTGCAAAAAACTCACAAGGGTAAGCATCGGTGACAGCGTAACGAGCATCGACTCTTTTGCGTTTTACGGTACGAGCATTACCAGAGTAGATATAACCGATATAGCGGCATGGTGCAATATTGAGTTTGCCGGCGAAACCTCCAACCCGTTGTCTTATGCGAAGAATCTTTATTTAAACGGAACTCTTGTTACAGACTTGACTATCCCCGACAGTGTGACGAGCATCGGCAATTATGCATTCTATAACTTCACAAGCCTCGAGAGTATCAGCATTCCCGACGGTGTGACAAGCATCGGCGGTTCTGCATTCTCGGGTTGCACTAACCTCACGAGCATCAGCATCCCTGACAGTGTGACGAGCATCGGCGGTTACGCATTCAATAACTGCACGAAACTCACGAGCGTATATTATTGCGGAACTGCAGACCGGTGGAATTTGACTAACATAGGAAAGAACAATAGCTATCTTACGGATGCAAAAAGATATTATCATGATTATTCGGAATGGTATGTGTTATCCGATTCACGATGTGAGGTTGCCGGAGTCGAAGAGAGAATTTGCAGTATATGTTCAGATCATGATACGAGAGAAATACCCGCACTCAGTCATATCAAAATAAGTCATGAAGCAAAAGAACCGACCTGTACCGAGACCGGTTGGAATGTATACGTAACCTGCACAAGATGCGACTATACTACTTATGCAGAGATTTCGGCACTTGGACATTATGAAATAACCCACGGATCAAAGACACCTACCTGCACAGATATCGGTTGGGATGCGTATGTGACTTGTACAAGATGTGATCATACCACATATGCCGAGAAGTCAGCTCTCGGTCATGACGAGATAGAGCATGAAGCAAAAGCTCCCGCTTGTACCGAAATTGGTTGGAATGCATATGTGACATGCTCAAGGTGCGACTACACTACATATACAGAGATACCCGCACTCGGACATGAATATGAAACCTTCGAGGGAAAAGCACCTACATGTACCGAGATCGGGTGGAATGAATATTATGAGTGCTTGGAATGCGGAGAAGGTAATTACGCAGGACTGCCTGCTTTAGGCCATTCGTGGGGAGATTGGAATTGCGTTATTGCTCCCACGTGCACCAAGAGCGGTCTTGAGAGACGTGTCTGCTCTGCTTGTTCGAAGCAGGAGAACAGAATGGCTGCCCCCGCACATAAATGGGGAGAATGGCAGATCGTAATCGATGCCTACTGTAGCGAAGAAGGAAGCGAGACGAGAGCTTGCTCCGTTTGTTCCGAATCGGAAGAAAGAATCATCCCCGCACTTGATCACGATGATACCGTATATGAAGGTAAAGCGCCCACGTGTACCGAAGGCGGATGGGTCGAGTATGTAATTTGCGCAAGATGCGAGAGAAGCACATACGAGACACTCGATGCTCTCGGACATGATGAAATATCACATGAGGCACAAGCACCCACATGCACCGAGATGGGGTATGAAGCGTACGTAACTTGCTCGAGATGTGATTATACGACCTACAAGGAGCTTTCTGCACTCGGACATGATGAAATAAAGCACGAAGCACAAGCACCGACTTGTACCGAGATCGGCTGGGATGTATACGCTACTTGCTCAAGATGTGAGCATAGCACATATATTGAGATTCCCGCACTCGGTCACGATGATACCGTATACGAGGGAAAAGCACCTACGTGTACCGAAGCCGGCTATGCGGAATACTCGATTTGTGTTCGATGCGAAAGAAGCACGTATGCCGATCTTGATGCTCTCGGACATTCTTACGAAAAATGGGAAGTCCTTGTTGAGCCCGAAGACGGCGGAGAAGGCTTCCGCTCCAGATTGTGCTCAGCTTGCGGAGACGAAGAATTTGAGATGATAAGCTACGCTAAGGGCGATGTTGACGGCGACGGAGTTCTATCCAACAGCGACATGACGATAGCGGTGCGTGCTCTTGCAGGATGGGATGCTGATTATAACTTCCTTGACACTGATGTAAACTACGACGGAGTTATCACAAACCGTGACATCATCGCACTTGTCCAGAGACTTGCAGGCTGGAATTGAGAAGCGCATGATATTATTATCTGAGGTAAGCTGACAGCATTTGCACAAACGGTGCATAAATCATTTTGACATCATCATTCACATAAAAACGAAGCAGAACCGCATTCGATCAAGAATACGCGTTCTGCTTCGTTTTTTTCTGCGTGTATTGGCAGCGTAGGTGCTGTGACAGCGTCGACCCCGAACGAGGCAGAAAATGACAAATCGGAGCGCAGCATAGCCTTCCCCGGTGGGGGAAGGGGGACCGCGTTAGCGGTGGATGAGGTCGCTCCGTAAGGGTACAGCATTGACACCGAACGAGGCAGTATATAACAAGTATGAGCGCAGCGTAGCCTTCCCC
>JAZMZS010000236.1:0-9195 GCA_045586105.1 Eubacteriales bacterium
ACGGAGCGACCTCATCCACCACTACGTGGTCCCCCTGTCTCGCTGCGGCTCGGTCACGCTCGGGCTCTGACAGCCGTTTAGGCTGTCATTCACTACCCTCACGCGCTGCGCTTCCCACCGGGGAAGGCAACCGCTACGCTCATGCTCGAAATTTTTATAATAAATTTGATTTTCGCATAAGCGAAAATCTTCCTTACCTCTTACTTCTTCCCTATTACTTCTTACCTCGCTTCTTACCTCTTACCTATTACTTCTTACTTCACCTTTCCCACAGCGGGGTTGAGATTTCGTAGGGTAGGGGCTTGTCCCCTACCGCGATACACCACAAAATAACGGGATGGGACAAGCCCATCCCGAACGCATTTTTTCCTTCATCGTTTGCGCGCAGCAGAGTGCCGTCAGGCACTTTTTTAAAAAAACTTTTTCCTGTCAGCATATTTTAATTGCATTCGGTGTCGGTTTGTGTTAGTATATATACGGAGAAGTCTACAATAATTATAAATATCACACTATATATATACACAGGTGTCAAAAATGGCAGATAAAAAAACAAGGTATCCGATACTGAATAAAATAAATTCCCCCGCCGACCTCAAGGCATTGCCCGAGGAGGCAATGCCCGCGCTCTGCCGTGAGATCAGGCATTTTCTCGTCGAGCACGTAAAGCTCACGGGCGGACATCTTGCCTCGAATCTCGGCGTGGTCGAGCTTACCGTGGCGCTTCACCGCGTCTTTGACTCGCCCGAGGACAGGTTTATCTTCGATGTCGGACACCAGAGCTACGTTCACAAGCTCCTGACGGGCAGAAGAGAGGATTTTTCCACCCTTCGCACCCCGGGAGGGCTGAGCGGCTTTACGAAGAGGACCGAGAGCGAGCACGACGCGTTTGGTGCGGGGCATTCCTCGACCTCGGTATCGGCGGCGCTCGGCTTTGCCTATGCCGACAAGATAGCGGGAAGGGAAAGCTTCTCGATCGCGGTACTCGGCGACGGCGCGTTTACGGGCGGAATGGTGCACGAGGCTCTCAACAACTGCGAGCGGGATCTGCGCATGATAGTTATTCTCAACGAGAACGAAATGTCCATCTCCCGCAATATCGGCGGCTTTGCAAAGCATATAGCGGGCATCCGCGCATCGAGAGGCTACCACAAGGTAAAGCGCGGAACGCAAAACGTCCTCAATTCCCTTCCTGTTATAGGAAAGCCTCTGTACAACGCCGTGCGCTCCACAAAGCGCTTTGTCAAAAATTCGCTTTATTCCTCGAATTACTTTGAGGAGATGGGGCTGTTTTATCTCGGGCCTGCGGACGGAAACGATTACGAGAGCGTGCGCGATCTGCTTCTTGCCGCACGCGAAAAGGGCGAGAGCTCAATGATCCACCTCAAGACCAAAAAGGGCAAGGGCTACGCCCCCGCTGAGCGCGAGCCTAACAAATACCACGGAATTCCACCTGCAGGAAGCGAGCCGACCGTCAATTTCTCCGAGAAGGCGGGCGAATATCTGCTCTCTCTTGCCGAGCGTGACGAGCGTGTCTGTGCTGTAACCGCCGCAATGTGCGAGAGCACCGGGCTTTCCCCGTTCAGAGAAAAATACCCCGAGCGCTTCTTTGACGTCGGAATTGCCGAGGAGCATGCGCTGACATTTTCTGCGGGCCTTGCCGCGGGCGGAATGCACCCCTTCTTTGCCGTGTATTCCTCGTTTTTGCAGAGAGGCTATGACAGCATTATCCACGATATCGCACTGCAAAGCCTTGGCGTCACGCTCCTCATCGACCGCGCCTCTCTCTCGGCGGGAGACGGACCGACCCACCACGGAATATATGACGTGCAGATGCTCTCGGCAGTGCCGAAAACGACGCTTTACGCGCCGATGTCCTTTGATTCTCTCAGACTTGCTATAGAAAAGTGCGCAGAGCTTGACACCCCATCCGCCATTCGTTATCCAAACTCGGGTGAGATCGCCGCTATAACCGAGGCGTTCGCGCTCGGCGGGACGCTTGAGCCGAAAAAGAGCTTTGACGAGCCCGAGAAGAACGTCATAGTCACCTACGGAAAGATGACCGCAGAAGCGCTCAAGGCAAGGAAATCGCTTGAAGCGGCGGGCATCCCCGCGGGAGTGGTAATGCTCGAGCAGCTCATGCCGAGCCGTGATGTTGCGGCATCTCTTGTACCCATGCTTGAGGGTGCGGAGCATGTCCTCTTTGTTGAGGAAGCCGTCCGCGCGGGATGTGTCGGAATGATGCTTACCGACCTTCTGCACCGTGAGTACCCCGATGCTGTGCAGGGTGTCCGCATCGATATACTTGCAATAGAAGACGGGGCGCTTTGCGGCGAGCGGGGAAGGTCGCTTTATGATAGTGCGGGTATATCCGCTGACGATATCATCAATATGATCACAGGAGGAGAAAAATGAAAAACGGCAGAACGTTGAAATTCACCCTTGCCGCCCTCTTTATGCTCACGCTTATGCTCTGCATGAGCATCGGGGCATCCGCTGACGGGGAGCTTTACTACGGGGAAGCGGAGATAAAGCTCTACGGCACCGCCACCACCTCGGACGTGGTCGCGGCGGCAAGCGTTGACGAGAGGGCGCTCGATTACGTAATAAAAAAGCACCGCGAGGGTGTCGACGAGATACTATTATACGATGCGGGCTACCGCGTCGGAGTGAGCAAGCTGTATTCTCTTCAGCAGGCGAGAATGTACGCCGCTCCCGACCTGTTCTATGTTTCAAACGCGTACAGCTACTCATACACGGGAGGCGGATACGTTTACGCGATCTACCCCGAGTACCTGATGACGGGAAGCACCCTCAATTCCGCCAAGGCTGAATACAAGAGCATGATCTCGCATATAACCGAGCAGGCGGAGGGACTTGAGACCGACCTCGAGAAGGCTCTCTTTTATCACGAATACATAGTAGCGAACTACGAGTACGACACGGATTACAGCATTTACGATGCATACAACATGCTGACAGAGAAAAAGGGCGTATGCCAAGCGTACACCCTGCTCTACTCCGAGCTTCTCAACCGTGCGGGAATAGATAACACCGCCGTTCTCTCGGACGGGCTCTGCCACGTCTGGAACGCCCTCGAGATAAACGGCTCATGGTTCTTAGCCGATCTTACCTGGGACGATCCCGTAAACGATATCCCCGGCAGAGTATATCACAGCTTTTTTCTGCGCTCTTCGGGCAGCTTCGGGCATCTGCTTTCAAACGGTGTGTGCGACTGGGTGGTGTCCGACGGAAGGACGCTTTCATATTCCTCATACTATGATTCTGCCTTCTGGGTAAGCCTGGAGGGATGGGTGCATCCTTACGACGGTGCGCTGTATTATAAGAACACCGACAACGGCTCGACCTACGTCTACAGCCGTCCCGCAGCCTCTATATCTACGGTAAGCAGGCTGTTCAGCATCAATTCCCGCCTGTATGCGGACGGAGGCTACTACCCCGGATATCTCGGCTTCTGCGGGCTCGGAGACAAGCTGTACTATGCGGCTTCGGGAGAGCACGGGCGCGCGTACGTTTATGAATATGACATAGACGATAAGACGAGAAGCTGGGTCTACACCTATTCACACACATGCTCGGGAAGCGGCTGTTACAGATCGATCCTGTCGCTTTTCCCCGACGGTGACAGAATACTATTCAACGATGCCGACTTCCACAGCAGTGAAAGCGGCACCGTCGGTTACTTCGAGCTGATACGTGAGATGCCGATGGACGTAAACGCCGACGGCTCGGTCACAAACGCGGATATTACCGTATTCGTGCGTTATCTCTCGGGCTGGCAGGGGCTGACCTTCTCGGCGGAGAACGCCGACGTTGACAAGAACGGCAAGTACAATAACCGCGACCTTATCGCGATAATCAGATATGTAAACGGCTGACAGCCGACGGAGGAAGGACTATGAATTACGAAACGAAACAGACAGCCATCAAAATTGCCCCCGCAGAGGGCGGATGGACACTCTCGAAGTGCACTGACGCTGCTTGCGCCGTTATCTGCGCACCCGCGATCGAAGAAAACGGCAGAGAATTTTCGCTCGAGCCTGCGGGCGAGGGCGTGTATGAGGCAGAGGGCTTCAAGGTGACCGAGGTGCTCGACCCGATCGACGGCGAGCTTCAGAGGATAACGAGAAGGGTAGAGAATACCTCCTCCGAGCCCCGCACCTTCAAGCTGATATTCGCCCTGCAGACCGAGTTCGCTCCGACAAAGTACCTCGTCCCCTGCGTCAGCTACAACGGCAACGAATGGGGAGAGGGCATGGAGCCGAAGGGCATGACCGCAGATTGCGGCGATATCTGGGTGCATTCCTACGACCGCACCTCGATCCCCTCGTGTACCGAGACCGAAACCAAGGATATATCTCTGTCCCTCTTCGTCTCTGCCGAGACCACCGAGAGCCTCGTCTCCTCCTGCGCTCTACGTCCGCTTGACGGAGGCAGGATAGAACAGCGCATCTACTGGCCCGTGACCGAGGCGCCCCTCAGCTATACCGAAAACGACACCTACACCGACCGCTACGATACCTATATCACGCTCGGTGCAGGCGAGAGCTTCGAGTGCTCCGTATATATTCTCGTGTCCGTACCCGAATACGAGAACTTCGGCATCATCCGCACACTTGACCGTGCGCTTGAGCTCTTCCCGTTCGATAAGGGCAGAAATCACACCTGCGAGGAGCTGTGGAGGCTCGGCATCACCTACTCGCGCACCCTTCTGCGCGAGCATAAGGGAAGAACGGTATTTTCCTCGGGCATCCACCCCACCGTCGACAAGGGGTATTATTTCGTTCCCCACTACGAGATCGGCTGGTGCGGACAGAACATAATGAACGCGCGTATGCATCTGCTTGAGTATAGAAAAACGGGCGAGCAGGCTCTGCTCGACGGCGCGCTTGCGGTCTGCGACTCCTGGCGCGACAAGCAGTCGGATAACGGCCTCGTTCTCGCTCACTACGAGTGGTACACCGAGGGGCGCGAGTGGAATTACATTCCCCCCGATCCCACGAAGTCCTGGGCGAAGAACGTCAGCTACAAGACGGGCTGGCTTCCCGAGACCTGCAACACCGCCTGGGCGGCATCTGAAATGCTCAAGGTCTGGCAGCTTCTTCGGGAGATGGGCATCGACCGCCCCGATTATCTCGAATTTGCCCGCCGTACGCTTGATTTCTTCTGCGAGCATTACTCCCCCGAATATGCCTTCGGTAAGGGCTGGCACTTCGACGGAAGCTGCGCCGAGCCCAAGGGCACGATCGGTGCGTTCGTTACGATGGCGCTCTGCGACGGCTGGAGGATACTCAAGGACGAGAAATACCTCGAATACGCGAAAAAGTCGCTTGAATTCTACATGCACCGCGACGTCGACAACTTCGTCTGCACCGCGGGCGCTATCGACTGCACCTGCGTCGATAAGGAAACGGCAGGCCCCGTCATTATCGCCGCGCTCGATCTTTACGAGTTTACAGGTGAGCAGAAGTATATAGAATGGGCAAAGAAGGCTTCCTATTACTTCGCTTCATGGATGTTCGTCTACGACGTGCACTACGGAGAAGAAGCGGAATTCACTCAGTACGGCTATTATACCTCGGGCTCTACCGCCGTTTCCGTTCAGCATCCCGCACTCGATCAGTGGGGCGAGCTTATGTGCTGCGAATGGCTCCGACTTGCCGATATCACGGGTGATGAGAGATGGCGCGAGCGTGCCCGCAGAATGTGGTTCAACGCAACTCAGCTCATCGCCGATGAGGAGCACCGCTATATCCACGGCAAGAAGCGCCCGATAGGCTCGCAGAACGAGGCGTTCTATCAGGCAAGATGGGGACACCGCCCCGACCCGAACGAACGCGGCCACCTCAACGACTGGCTCGTCTCCTGGGTAAACGTCTTCCGCCTCACCGTCATCGACCGCTTAAACACCGTCTGCGGCTACGACGACACGAGCGCGCTTGAGTAAGAGAAAAAACGATTAGGCGGGGAAGACCCTTTTTGAGAAAAGGGTCTTCCCCGTACCCCTCCCCCAAAAACTTTTATGAATAGGGTAATGGAAAACCTTTCTTTGTGCACCTAAGCTTTATGGGGCGCTTTTTTCTTTGCCTTGATAGTGGAAGTATATAACGATCATGCTACGCGCAGCCTTTGACTATCATTGGAGTATTGCCCTTCTCCCACTTCTTATTTCGCAACAAAATTTTTGGTGCATCTATTTACTTTTTGCTTTAAATGTATTAAAATAGTTGTGTATGTAAAATGGAGGGGTATGGCGTATGGACGGAATATACGGCTCGATGGCAAAATTCTACGACAGGCTCAACGCAGGACTTGACTATTGTGAGTGGGCTGATTTTGCCGAACGGATGATAAAGGAGCATTCCGACGTTCCCTGTGAGCTTATCCTTGACGCGGCTTGCGGAACCGGATCTATGACGCTTGAGCTTGCCCGCCGCGGCTACGATATGACGGGAGTTGATCTTTCCCCCGAAATGCTGACGGTCGCACGGGAGAGAGCGGCGGAGGCGGGGCAGGAGGGAATACTGTTTCTCTGCCAGGACATCGGGGAGCTTGACCTGTACGGAACCGTAGACGCGTGCGTCTCGACCCTTGATTCTATCAACCACGTGACCGAGCCCGAGGCGCTTGAATCCTTCTTTGACCTATTGCACAGGTGCTTTCTCGTGCACGGCGGAGTGCTCGTGTTTGACATAAACACCCCGTACAAGTTTGAGAACATTTACGGCAACAACGACTTCATCTTAGAGGACGAGGGAATGTACGTCGGCTGGCAGAACAGCTACGATCCCGACGAAAGACTTGCATATTTCTATCTCTCTCTCTTTGAGGAGGGTGAGGGCGGCAGATACGCGCGCACCGACATGACGCAGATCGAGAGATGCTACGGCATGGACGAAACGAAGGGGATGCTCGAGCGCGCGGGCTTCGAGGTTATCGGCGTTTATTCGGATTACGAATGCACCCCCGCCGAGGATGACGATGAAAGATGGTATTTCGTCTGCAGAAACAGATGACACCGCATACCGCTTCGAGCGCATCGCGCGAGCTTGGGGTAAGTACTGACTGCCCCGCTAAATCGATAAATGCATAAAAGTTTTTGGAGAGGGGTCCGGGGAGTACTTTTTTTCAAAAAAGTGCTCCCCGGCAACTTTTTATCCTCTAATAATTATCTTCCTGTAATAGCCTTGAAAAGCGGGCCTGGAAGTATACTGGAGAACGTCACCGTCGGCAGGAGGAGCATCATCGCCCGTAGCCATATGCACGTGTCCCGTTATGACTGCACGGATCTGCTCACGGTTCTTGCACACCAGCTCGCGGAATCGGAAGCCCGCCTCGGTCTGCTTCTCCTCGGGACGTCCGGGATCGCCAACCATCCAGTTGTAACCCCAGTACGGGTACACCGCCGCACGTGTGACTTCCGTATAAACGGGTGCGTGAAGCAGTATTATCATCGGTCTGCCGAGAGCGAGCCTGCCCTCAAGAAACCGAACCTGTGAGTCCGTCATTGAGATGAACCCGTCGGCAAAGCCGAGGATGTCGAAGCCGTCAAACTCACGGACGAAATACTCGGGCACGTCACCCATCAGCTCCGAGAACGCATTCTTTGTGTCATCGGCAGCATCATCTGTTACCGCATCGTGATTGCCGGGTACGATGAAGCACTCTTTCCCAAGGGAGTCAAGGAACCGCTTCGCCCTGCGAAAGTTTGCTCCGCTGGGGAAGTCCACCGTATCACCCGTGAAGAATATACCGTCAACCCCGTCCATTCTGCGGATATGCTCCGCCAAGATCTCGCACGCCTCGATGGGGTATATGCGAGTCTCCTCACTGTCCACATTGTCAGCGAAAAATCCTGCCTGGATCGCCCAGAAATCGTTTCTGGCATCAGCCAGCGCCACTGCATCAGCAGGATCACCCGCCTCGTGACACGCAATGTGCAAGTCAGTCACCTGCACGAACACGTACTCTCGGGTAACACCCGGTATCACGATCTCCGTGACCTGCTCCTGCAGCTCCACCATACCTTTTGTTGTTTGTATTTTCATTTTTTTATTTGCGGAAACCCCTTTTTAGAAAAAGCGGTTTCCGCACCTTCCGTAAAAACTTTTTACTAAATTTATTTATATAGGAATACTAAACCGTTAGATCTAACGATTTAGTTATACCTTGCCTTGTCTCCAATTTAAAAGTTTTTGGGATTCTTAAACCCTTTTCTCAAAAAGGGTTTAAGTGGGGTGTGGGGCAAAGCCCCGCAGAAACTTTTAAAAATCAAGTTATGGGAATATCTCTTTTTGACAGATGGTCGGTCTTACCCATTGTGTAGAATCTGGGGACAGCGAAGCCGTGGGAATTATTGAAATGGACCCAAGAGATGCCGGTCTGCCATGTAAAGAAAGATGTCCAGCCGGTCATAGTGGGGAGTCGGAGGAGGTACTCCGCCATAATGAGGAACACGCCTGCGTGGCAGTACAGCGCCACGTTCTTGTCCTCGTCCGCATTATCGGCAACGCGGAACCTCTGCCCATCCTCGATGTACCCGAACTTTGCGAGAAACTCACGCATACCGTCGTAGACCACGTCTACCATAAATCTTGCGCTCGCCTCATCGCGGAACGCAGGATGACTCGCCCAGTCGTCACCCAATGCAAGCATCTCGGGAGAACGAAGGAGCGTTGGATCCATCATGATACCCATAGTCACGCCGCCGCGTCCGTCCTCGCTGTAATGCTCCACCTCGTGAGCCCACGGCAGGATCTCCACGGGCTTGTTCAGCTTGTCCGCCAGATGTGCCGCAGTCTCCTGCGCCCTGCCGTACGGCGATGAGTATATCTCGTCGATCTTAAGTCCCAGCATATCCTCCGCACACGCCTCTGCCTGTCTGTGCCCAAGCTCCGTAAGCGTGTCCGTAACGTAATTCGGATTCCCATGACGTACTATGTATAGATTCATATGCCTGCCTGCTTTCGTTTTTCTTTATGATACCATTTTATATCGTTACTGTCAAGTTAGCCGGGGAACCTTTTTTCGAGAAAAAACGGTTCCCCGGGCCCCTCCAAAAAAGCTTTATACTAATATGCATAGCAAAGAGGTACTAAACCATTAACTCTAACGATTTAGTACCACTAAAACCTGTTTCTGTTTCAAAGCTTTTTGGAAAGGGGTGCGGGGGAAACC
>JAZMZS010000237.1:0-15086 GCA_045586105.1 Eubacteriales bacterium
GTGCATATCATCAATTCCGCACGCAAACAGTACATAATTAGCACAATTTTCGTTATAATTATTTCCCTGTATATATTTACTTTTTGGTAAAAATGTGGTATCCTTATAATGTATAAATGCCTCTAAAGCACAATATTTACAAAAAAGGAGAAAAAAACAATGAAGAAGCTTGTCATCGGTGCGCTTATCGCACTTATGGTAATTCCCTTCGCACTGCTTGCATCCTCGGACGTAGCTGTTCCCGCAGAGCCCGTGCTCACGAGCAGCAACGTGCTCTACATTGCAGACAGCGCTTGTCCTGCGGGCTCGACCGCATCTGCGACCGGCGGTACAACAGCCGCAGCCCCCCTCAAGACCTCAGGCTCCGCACAGAAGGACGTTCTGTACGGCAAGATGGCTGAGGGCGGAAAGATCGTTGTTGTAGGAAAGGCGTTCTTCAACAACACGAACAACGTATTCCCCGAGACCACCTCTCCTGTCCTCTTCACGGCAGTTGACGGAGACAAGAGCTACATCTCGAAGGACGGCGAAGGAAACTATAACCTTGCTACCTCGGGCGGTCAGTTCGGTATGTTCATGATAAACCATACCTCTACCTACACCTTTGAGTGTGACGTTATCTTCCGTGATATCGTTATCCTCAACAGACTGAACGAGACCCAGGCGACAGACCCCGACAAGGCGTCGACCATCATCGTAAAGAAGAGCATGGTCATAGAAAATACCGTTGACTTTGTCGAAATGGCAGGCAACAAGGGCTATCACATTACCGTAGAAGAGGGCGCATTCCTCTATCTGCACGCCGAGCCCGACGGCTTTGACAAATACACGGGTAAGGGCACTATCGTTATCGGTGACGAGATCAAGGATACCGTCACAGAGGATATCTTCGCAGGCTTCGCGGGTAATATCGTAGATAAGAACGGCAAGGCTGTATTCGGCGGTACGGTTACCGAGCCCGAGACCCAGCCCGAGACCCAGCCTGAGACCGAAATCCCCGATCCCGAGCTTCCCGATACCCCCGATATCGACAGCCTCAAGAGAGTATACGTCGCGCATGACAAGTATCCCAAAAACCCCCTCAAGGGCTTTGATACCGAGTTCATCATGGCATCGGCATCCGGCGGAGACACAAAGGAAAACCCCTACAAGACCTCGGGCGGCTGGCTCCCTCTCTATGACAAGATCAAGGACGGTGCCGTAATAGTAGTCGCAGGTAAGGGCTTTATCGGCGGTGACGTTACCATTCCCGCCACCTCCTTTCCCATCATGTTCACCGCTGTGGACGGAGGCGTTGACTACACCTCCAGAGACGAATACGGCTCTCCCTACTATACCACCGCTACCGGCGGAAACGCAGGTCAGTACGGTATGTTCATAATCAAGGAAAACACCACCATCACCTTTGAGGGTGACGTTATCTTCGACAACATCGTGATCCTCAGCCGTATTGCAAAGGCATCCGTCGACAAGGGTGTCAAGGCAGGTACGATCAGAGCCAACGGCATCATGGTCGTTTCCGATACTGTTCAGTTTGCCGAAATGACAGGCAAGACAAGCTACACCGTAGATGTAGGACCCGAGGGCGTACTTTGGCTCGAAACACTCGGATTTGAGAATTACACCGGTACAGGCGTGATCCTTCTCTCCGAGGAGCTCGCAAAGACCGCGGCTGCGGCTGATTTCGAAGGCTTCGGCGGTGTTGTCGGCGACATAAACGGAAATCTTCTCTTTGACTTTACAGGCTCGGGCGAGCCCGACGCTCCCGAAACAGAGCCCGACGCTCCCGAGACGAGCGCTCCCGAGACCGAATATGTCCCCGGAGACACCACTCCCGTTGAGCTTCCCGCAAAGCCCGGTCCCACATCTGAGAAGAACCTCTTTACTGCTCATGACAAGAACCCCGATCTCGGTATTACCGCTTCTCTTACGGGTGGTGACAGCGCAAGCGATCCCTTCCAGACCTCAAAGGGCTGGAACGGCATGGCAGCCAAGTTCAAGGACGGCGCAAAGATCGTTATTGTAGGTAAGGGCTTCTTCGGTATGGACGAGGTGATCTCCTCTGAGGGAACTCTCGTATTCACAGCTAAGCATGACGGTGTTGACTACACCTCAAGAGACGCAAAGGGCGATCCCCTGTTCATGAATGCCGCAGGCGCAAATGCAGGTCAGTACGGCATGATCATGCTCAAGGAGGATGCGATCGTTACCTTCGACTGTGATGTAGTATTCGAGGACATCGTGCTTCTCGGTCGTCTCTCCGCAAACGGCGTTGCAGGCGGACATTCCGAGGGTACTATCGTTATCAGAAAGACCCTTTGGGTAAAGGACAGCGTCGAATTCAGGGTCATGACGGGCAACGTCAACCACATCCTCGAGCTCGAGGCGGGTGCTGTTGCATTCCTTGATGCCGCAGGCTTCACGGGCTACAGAGGAACAGGTACAATCGTTCTCGGTGACGCTATCAAGGATAAGCTTACCCCCGCTGACTTTGCCGGCTTCAAGGGTAAGGTAGTTGACAAGGACGGAGCTGTTATCTACAGCTTTGTCGAGGATCCCAACGCTCCTATCGTTATTCCCGAAAGACCCACATACACAAGCGACAACAAGTTCTATATCGCACATGACCACAACACCGACCGTGATATTCAGGGCTCGGCTACCGGCGGTGCTTACGCTCAGGTCCCCTACATGACCTCCAAGGGTTGGAAGACTGTCTCGGATTGGCTCAAGGCTAACAACGGCGGTACGCTCGTTGTTGTCGGTAAGGGTCACATCGGCGGAGACTTCGCCTTCCCGAACACCGACACTCCCATCGTCTTCACCGCTAAGGACAACGGAACGAGCTATATCTCGAGAAATGACAACGGTTCTATCAGATACATCAACGAAAAGGGCGGCAATGACGGTCAGTTCGGTATGTTCATGATAGCAGAGGCAAAGAAGATCACCTTCAACGGTGACGTTGTCTTCCGCGATATCGTTATTCTCTCAAGACAGTCCAAGGCAAGCTTCGGAAAGGGCAACAAGCCCGCTACCATCGTAGTAAAGAAGAGCCTCACCGTAGAGAACAGCGTTCAGTTCGCTAACATGACTGCAGGCGTAAACTACATCCTTCAGGTAGACGAGGGCGCTTATGCATACCTCGACCGCGCAGGCTTCTTCAACTACACAGGAAAGGGCACGATCGTTATCGGTGACGAGATCAAGGACAAGGTAACGGCTGCGATGTTCGGCGGCTTCAAGGGTAAGGTCGTTGATACTCAGGGCAACCAGCTCTTCGAGATCATCCCCGACAACCCTCCCACGGGCGACAGCTTCAACCCCGCATTCGTTGCTATCATCGCTGTTTGCGCACTCACTATGGGCGCTGTGCTCACCTTCGGACTTAAGAAGTCAAGATAAGCTTATATGATAAAAGAGACGTCTCTCGCGAGGCGTCTCTTTTTTTGCGCGGGATCGGAGGCGGAACAGACGGAGCGTACATTCATTCTCATCTATTGCACAAATTACACAATTGAGTGCTCTCCCGATTTCGAATATTCTCATTTTCTCACTATGGAAATGAAGGCTTCTCTGTGATATACTCTACATTTGGATAGAAAACTCCGAGAGAAAGGAAATGACCGCCGCTATGACGAACCAGGGAATACTGAAGCACCCGCACAGGCTCTCGCACCACGGACATGATATTCATATACTTCGATCTGTGATCGGCTTTTTCAAGGCTAACGCCGTTATGACCGTCGCTCTTGCGGCAGCTGTTGTGACGAGCGTGATCGTAGGGGTGGATGCGGAATACCTCGGTTATTTTGACTTCAAGACGCTGACCTGTCTCTTCTGTGTGCTGGCGGTCGTCTGCGCGCTCAAGAACATCAGGTTCTTTTACATCATTGCGGAGCAGATAGTCAAAAAGACAAAAAACGCCCGTCTGAGCGTCCTTTCTCTCGTTTATATAACCTTTATCGGGTCTATGCTCATTGCGAATGACATGGCTCTGCTGACATTCCTTCCGCTCGGATACTTCGTGCTGAGCACAGGCAAGTGCGAAAAGTACATGGCGCACACCTTCATTCTGCAGAATATCGCCGCAAACCTCGGCGGAATGCTCACTCCCTTCGGTAATCCGCAGAATCTCTACCTATATTCGCATTTTGAGATACCGACGCTTGAATTCATGGGAATAATGGCGCCCCCCTTCATCCTCGCGATTTTGATGATAACCCTATGCACCGTCCTTTTCGTCAAGCCCGAGCCTCTTGAGATAAGCCCCTCACCCGCTCAGCTGCCAAAGTCCCGAACGGCACTCTATCTTGTGCTTTTCGCGCTCTCGATCCTGATAGTTTTCAGAGGAATTCCGTATATTGTCGGCTTGATTATTATTCCCTTCGTTCTCTTTTTCGCGGACAGGGATGCGCTGAAGAAGGTGGATTATCCGCTTCTTCTTACATTCGTATTCTTCTTTATCTTCGCAGGCAATATGGCAAGGATCGAAGCCGTCCGCGAGTTATTTTCGATGCTGATGGAAAAGTCGGCGCTCCTCACGAGCACCCTCTCCTGCCAGCTGATCTCGAATGTTCCATCATCAATACTTTTATCACAGTTCACCGATAACTACAGAGAGCTGCTCGTCGGCGTGAATATCGGCGGCGCGGGTACGCTTATTGCCTCGCTTGCCTCGCTTATCACCTTCAGAGAATACACCAAGCATAACCCCGAAAAAACGCGCAGCTACGTCTCTCTCTTCTCCGCGTATAACTTCGCATTCCTCGGCGTAATGCTCGCGTTTATGATGATAATAATGTAATGGAAATTACGGGGAGTGGCGGGGGAAACCCTTTGAGAAAGGGTTATCCCCCGTACCCCCTTCCTAAACCTTTTGGAAAAAATGGTAAGATTAAAACGGAATTTCGTGCGCCTATGCTTTATGGGGCGCTTTTTCTTTGCCCCAAGCTCGCGCGGTGCGCTCGAAGCACTAACCCCCGACACGGAGCGAAGCATAGCCTTCCCCGGTGGGGGAAGGGGTTGTGCTTTGCACAAACGGAACGGTGTCGCCCCCGACCGAGGCACTAACTCCCGAGCATGAGCGTAGCGCGTAGGGGAGGGGCTCGTCCCCTCCCGAGACTAAACCCAAACAAGCGGTACGGGTCAAGCCCGTACCCTACAAAAAACGTCGCCCGCGAAATAGGCACAGACTAACGAGTGCGTGCCTTGCGCTGAATGTGCCGCGGGACAGGGCGGATGAGGCTCTTGGCAAAAGCGTTCTTTACTCAATTTCCTGTGCAACAACAAAAAAGGAACGCCCGACCGTCGGGGTTCCTTTTTTAATGTTCAATTATTGCTGTTTAAGCCGTCCTTATACCATAATCGCGCCGAAGGGACGGACCTTGAGTACGTGGCAAGCACCCTCGCCGAACACGCTGTCGATCAGAGCACAGTACTCAGAGACGCAGTCATTGGGAACGAACGCCTGGATAGTGCCTGCAAATCCTCCGCCATGAACACGGAATGCACCGTCGCGGCCTGCCATGAACTGCTCGGTAACGCAAAGAGCGAGAGAGAGTCCCTGCTCTGCTACGTTCTTGGTGGTGTAGACGTTCTGGAGATACTTGAAGGAGGAGTTACCCGAAGCGTGAACGCCTCTGAAGAACGCGTCCATGTCGCCTGCCTTGAGAGCGGCTGCCTGAGCGTCAACTCTTCTGTTCTCTGCGATAAAGTGGAACGCACGCATGATGGCGCGGTCGCCGCACTTCTCGCGGAGGGCGGCGATATTGGCGATAACGTCAGCCTCGGTAACGTCGCGGAGCACCTCGTGTCCGAGCTCTGCCGCTACGGCCTTCATCTCTGCGGGAACCGAAGCGTAGTCCTCGTTGAGGTCTGCGTGGTTGCCGCCGGTGTTGGTGATGCAAAGCGAATATCCCTTGCCCGAAAGGTCAAATGCGATCGGAACGATAATGGGGTTCTTGGGATCTGCGAAGTCAATGTTGACAAAGCCTCCGACAGCGCAGGCGGTCTGGTCCATAAGTCCGCAGGGCTTGCCGAAGTATACGTTCTCTGAGAACTGAGCGATCTTGGCGATCTCTGCGTTCTCTACCTTGCCGTCGTTGTAGAGGTGGTTGAGGATGTTACCTACCATTACCTCGAAGGCTGCGGAGGAAGAAAGTCCGCTTCCCTTGAATACATTGGAGGTGGTGTAAGCATCAAAGCCCGCAACCTCGTAGCCTCTGTCGGAGAAGCCGCGGCACATACCTGCGACGATTCCGCGGGACTTGAAGAAGTTCTCAGCCTTAGGCTCTGCGGTCTCGGAAATAACGACTACGTCCTCGCGGTAGCCCTCGCTCTTCAGACGGATGGTGCCGTCGGTGTTCTTGGAAACGATAGCGATGATGTCGAGGTTTATAGCGGCTGCGAGAACTCTGCCGTAGTTGTGGTCGGTGTGGTTGCCCGAGACCTCGCTTCTGCCGGGAACGGAGAAGAGATAAACGTCTCTGTCGGAGCCGTAGAGCTCCTCGAACTTTGCGATAGACTCAACGTATCTTGCCTTCTGAGCCTCAGTCTCGTCACCGTAGATCTCGATAAAACGGGCGTCAAGCTCTCCGCCTTTTATAGCGGCTGTAAGTTGCTTTGCGTTCATAGTTAGTCTCCTGTATATGTAGTTTTATTTTAAAAAATCAGATTTAGTGTGACCATACAAAATTATTATATCGCACTCAACGTAAAAAATCAATACCAAATAACATATTTAACGATCGAGTTTTTTGCACATTTGCACTTGCATTATATATGTTATTATGTTATAATACTTATATATATAGTGGAGAATGGGGAAAACTCACCCTTTGCCGCCCCTCACATAACCTTTGATCTTATTTCAGGAGCAGCTTTATGGCTTATACAAACGAACTTACCGAGATCTGGAACCTCGCCCTTGAGCTTATACGTCCCGCTTATTCGGAGAGCTCCTTCGGGCTCTGGTTTTCCGAGATAGAGCCGGTGGATATCACGGACAAGAAGTTTATTCTTTCCACCCCGTCGGCAATGAAAAAGAACATTATTTCAAGAAACCACCGCGAGGTCGTCGAGAACGCCCTGACCGAGGTCATGGGCTATTATATCGAAATGGCGCTTCTCACAAGAGAAGAAGCGGAGCAGTACCGCATCCACGGCTTTGTTCCCTCTCCCGCAGAGGAGACGGGGGAAAAGCAGCAGGCACCCGCCGTAATTCCGCACGGCACGCCTGTGACCGACTACACCTTCGAGAACTTTATCGTAGGCTCTTCGAACAAGTTTGCGCATGCGGCTTGCCTTGCTGTCGCACACAGCCCCGCGACGGCGTACAACCCCCTCTACATATGGGGTCCGTCGGGAATAGGAAAAACGCATCTTATGTACGCTATCAAAAACGAGATAGCAAAATCCGACCCCACGCTCAAATGCATCTACGTCAAGGGCGAGGATTTCTTAAACGAGGTCGTCGAGGCGATAAGAGTGCAGAACACCCACGCCATCAGAGAAAAGTACCGCACGGTCGACGTGCTGTTCATAGACGACATTCAGTTCATCATGGGAAAGCAGGCAACGCAGCTTGAATTCTTCCATACGTTCGACTCTCTCTACGTCGAGTCGAAGCAGATGATCATTACCTCGGACAAGCCCCCCAAGGAAATGAAGATACTCGAGGAGAGGCTGATCAGCCGATTCGAGTCCGGGCTTGTCGCAGACATTCAGTCCCCCGACATAGAGCTGAGAATGGCTATCATCAAGAACAAGGCGCAGAAGATGAACCTCGCAATACCAAATGACGTTGTCACATACCTTGCAGACAGGCTGAAGAACAATGTCCGCCAGATAGAGGGGTCGCTAAAGAAGCTCGGAGCGCTCTCGCTTCTTTCGGGCACGCCGATCACCCTCGAGATAGCGAAGGGGGCGGTTGCCGACATCGTTACCGACAGAGAGCCCTCGGGTGTTACGGTAGATAAGATATTCTCGGCGGTCTCGGTCAAATACGGCGTTTCCCCCGAGGAGATAAAATCCAAAAAGCAGACGGCGGCGATAGTAAACGCCCGCCACGTGGCTGTATATCTGATAAGAACGCTCACAGATCTCACGCTCGTGCAGATAGGCGATCTGTTCGCTCGGGACCACACAACGGCAATGTCCTCCTACCGTAAGATCGAGAGGAGCATATCGGGTGACACGTCATTTGAGGCGGAGATAAACGAGCTTATATCCGACGTAAAGGAAACCTAACCTCGCTTGTATATTTTCCGTCACCGCTCTGCAATACCTCCGTGAGCCTGCTCACTGCGATATTGCAAGCCGAGAACCCACGAGACTTCGGTCTCGTAGAACCTCGGGCGCTTACTTCAGATCGTTCGCGACTCGGAGTCGGTTACGTATGTAAATACGCGCCCTCCTCCTCACGCTCCGATCTTCGTCTGACGAAAAATCTGCGTCGCGGGGAACCTCGCTTGGATCTTTTGCGCAACACTTCGGAAACTGCGCGTAGCATAGCCTTCCCCGGTGGGGGAAGGGGGACCGCTTGCGGTGGATGAGGTCGCTCCGTATGGGTTTAGCGTCGCCCCCGAGAGAGGCACCAACTACCGAAGCGGAGTGTCTCCCATGTCCATCGAGCGCACCGCGCGAGCTTGGGGCAAAGAAAAAAAGCTTCGACCTAAGCGTTCGACGCACAAAAAAACGGTTTTATTATATCCCATGCATAAAAGTTTTTGGGGAAAGGGTACGGGAAAACCCCTTTTCTCAAAAAGGAGTTTTCCCGCCCTTCCCTAATACAACAATCCACACACAGGAGTAAAATCATGAAAATAGTATTTGATAAATCAGAGCTGCTTGCACATCTTTCCCCTGCTATGGGATGTATTTCGACCAAGAGCACGTTCACCTCTATTGAGGGTGTGTACATCGAGGGCAGAGAGGACAACCGCTGTGTGCTCTGTACCTACGATATGGAAAAGGGCATGCGCACCGAGTTTGACTGCGAGGTTGTCGAGGCGGGCAGCTTCATCGTCGGTGCACAGGACTTTTTCCAGTACGTAAAGATCCTGCCCGCAGGCGAAATAATCCTCGAGGTGTCCGACAAGCTTACGGCAAAGGTATCCTCGGGCAAGGTGTGCTACATGATGCACGCTCTTGCAGGCAAGGAATTCCCTGCATTCCCCGAGCTCTTCTCAAAGAACGGCTTTATGCTCGAGATGCAGCAGGTAAAGGCGCTTATCAGCCATACGCTTCACTCGGTGGCAACGGTTGAGAACAACCATCCCGAGCTTTGCGGAGGGTTCTTCAACGTCAAGGGCAATGACATAACGATGGTATCCTGCGATTCCTTTACCCTCTCCAAGTGCGACATGCATTTCTCCGAGCTCGGAGCTGTGGAGGAGGGCGGCGAGATATCCATCATCATCCCCGGCAAGAGCCTCATCGAGCTTAACAAGCTCATGGACGACACGGACGAGCTTGTTAAGGTCAAGCCCGCACGCCGCCACATCGTTTTTGAGATAGGCGATCTTATATTCTTCACCAGACTTATTGACACGAAATATATCGACTACGAGCGCATCATACAAAACAACCTTCCGATAGAGGTGACCGTAGACCGCGCGGAGCTGCTTACCTCTCTTGACCGCGCTTCTCTTATCTCGGAGAAGAAGTCGATCGGCTCCAACCGCACCTACGTCAAGCTGTCCTTCAAGGATAACCTGCTCAAGATCTCCTCAAACTCGCTCACGGGACAGATCTATGACGAGATAGAATGCGAGCATTCGGGAGATGACATAGAGATCGGCTTTACCTGCCGTTATCTCATCGATTCCCTGCGCGCCCTTGAAGGAGAGCGTGTCAGAATGTACCTCAAGGCACCCCGCATCTGCATGATATTGAAGCCCGCAGAGGATATCGAGGGCAAGGAGCTTTTGCAGATGATACTGCCCGTCAAGATGGCTGACTGATCTCGCTTGCATATTTTGCGCAATACTTCGGAAACTGCGTGTCTCAGGCTCGGTTGCGTATGTAAATACGCGCCCTCCCCCTCGCACTTGTTTCCTGTGTCTGACACAAAATCTTCGTCGCGAGGGTTTGCACAAACAAACGAGCATCGCGCGTAGCGTCAGCCTTCTCCAGCGGAGAAGGGGGACCACGTAGTGGTGGATGAGGAGAGCCGGAAAGTTGCTCTATGGATAATGGCAGAGAATATCATCGGCTATAGCTCAAGAATATAAAAACAATGATCTACAAATACGACAAATCACTTGTAAGCACAGCGCAAACACTCAGAAAAAACATGACCAAAGAGGAAAAGCATCTTTGGTATGACTTTTTAAAAAAACTCTCCGTAACGGTTAACCGCCAAAAGAACATTGGTTCGTATATCGTAGATTTCTATATCTCGTCACACCGAATCGTAATAGAGCTTGACGGCTCACAGCACGGAGAACCGGAGCACAGAGAGCAGGACAGAGAACGTGATGATACCTTATATAAATTAGGAATCACCGTCCTCAGATATACAAACATGCAAATAAAGCAGAATTTCAGAGGCGTGTGCCTCGATATACTCGGGCATCTTGGGCTTGAAGAGAGTCAGATAGGTTGGTGAAGAATCCAAAAGAAAAGTCTATGGCATTTTGTGCCGCTATCCTTTTGGCAACTTACCGGCTCTCCTCATCCGTCGCGTTCCGCGCCACCTTCCCCGCTGGGGAAGGCAACCGCTACGCTCTAAGTCGAAATATTCAGTTTCGATATTGCCCGCTTTCGGTGAATCTCATGAAAGTAGAAAAGATCACTCTTCACAACTACAGAAACATAAAGCATCAGGAGATAAGGTTCGCAGACGGTGTCAACCTTATCTGCGGACAGAATGCGAGAGGCAAGACGAATGTTCTTGAGGCGGTCTATGCCTTTGCCCGCGGAAAGTCATTCCGTGCGGCAAGCGAGCGGGAGCTGGTGCGTTTTCGCACTCACGGCTACAACACCGAGCTTATCTACACCGACAGACACCGCACAAATTCCCTGACGCTCGGCTATGCGGACAAAAAGCGCCTCAAGAAGATAAACGGCGTTCCCTGCGACAGGCTCTCGGACATGATCGGGCGCTTTTGTGCAGTGCTGTTCTGCCCGGAGCATCTCGATATAGTAAAGGGCGGACCCGGGCAGAGGCGTGAGTTTCTCAATATTGCGATATCTCAGCTCGATCCCACGTATATTGCCGCGCAGGCAAAGTACAAGGCTGTGCTGGAGGAGCGGAATGCTCTATTGCGAAGGCTCTCGTTCTGCGAGGATGAATTTCAGCAGAAGATGCTGCGCACCCAGCTCGAGATCTTTTCCGAGCAGCTGGCAGCGGCGGCATCATATATCTGCATAGCGAGAGAAAAGTACATCCGCGCGCTTTCTCCCTACGCCGAATTTTTCCTCGGCGAAATGAGCCGCGGGAAGGAAACGCTCACTCTCGGCTATGAATGCGACATCGACCCCTCATACAGAGACGACGAGCGCTCGTGCGCCGAGCAGTATTCAAAAAAGCTGACCGAAAACGTCGAGCGCGAGATAAGCACGGGAGCGACGCTATACGGCATTCACCGCGACGATATTGCAATAGACATAAACAAGACCGATGCCCGCTCCTATGCGAGCCAGGGACAGCAGCGTTCGATCGCTCTTGCACTGAAGATGGCAGAGGGCGAGCGTGCGCGCGAGGTAATAGGCGAATACCCGGTGTTTCTCTTCGACGATGTGCTCAGCGAGCTCGACGAGAACCGCCGTGCGTACCTCTTTTCCCGAACCGAGGGAAAGCAGGTAATAATGACGAGCTGCGAGATGGAGCAGTTTACCGAGCAGTTCCGTCCTGCGAGAATAATAAAGGCGGTGAGCCCGGGAGAGTTCGGGGTAAGATTGAAATAACACCACCCGTAGGGGAGGGGCTCGCCCCCTCCCGCAACACAGCAAAATAACGGGATGGGACAAGCCCATCCCCTACACATCCCCCGCAAAACGTCAGGAGAACCCACCATGTACCTACACGCAGGAAGAAACAGAGTAATAAGAACAAAGACCGTCATCGGTATATTCGACTGCGACAAGGCGACGACGAGCGGCGTGACGCGGGACTATCTTCGGCGCGTAGAGCGTGACGGGCTTACCGAATCCGCGAGCTACGAGATCCCGAAGTCATTTATCCTCTACGAGGACGACAGGATGCCGGGCGTGCACAAGGTCTGCTTTTCGCAGATATCCACGGGAGCGCTTGTAAAGAGGATAAATAAAAGCAAGTAGCCTTCATCAAGATATATTTTAATGAAATGACACTTCGTGTCATGAAATGAAAGCGCGTTTCATGAAATGATGCTTCGCATCATGAATTGAATTGCCTTTCATACTTCATGCACCGCAGGTGCAATTCATGGCGATAGCCAATTCATGCGGCACAGCCGCCCATCATGCCGACAGGCAATTCATTGAGAGGCAACACCTCTCGGATCAGTATAAATATAAAAGGAGAGGGGTTGCCTCTCTATACACAGGAGAAAGACATGGCACAGACAAACGAACGCATTGAGTACTCGGAAAATCAAATACAGGTACTCGAGGGACTTGAGGCTGTCAGAAAGCGCCCCGGTATGTACATCGGTACGACCTCTGAGGGAGGACTTCACCATCTCGTATACGAGATCGTGGACAACTCTATCGACGAGGCGCTGGCAGGAGAATGTGACGAGATCACCGTTACCATTTACGACGACGGCTCGGTATCGGTACAGGACAACGGTCGAGGAATTCCCGCCGCTATCCATCCGAAGATGGGTATTCCCACCCTTGAGGTAGTGTACACGAAGCTTCACGCAGGCGGAAAGTTCGGCGGCGGCGGATACAAGATCGCGGGCGGACTTCACGGCGTCGGAGCGTCGGTCGTAAACGCGCTGTCCGAATGGGTAGAGCTTGACGACTGCTACGACGGCAAGAGGTACACCGAGAGATTCGAGTGCGGCAAGGTCGCGCGCGCCTTTAGGTGCGAGGGACCTACGGACAAGAGAGGTGTGTTCGTTCGTTTCAAGCCCGACCCGACGATATTCACCGATACCACCACCTTCAAGTACGACATCCTGCACAAGAGAATGCAGGAGCAGGCGTTCCTCAACGGCGGTATCAGGATCACCCTTACCGACGCGCGCGAGGGACAGGAGAAGTCGGAGACGCTTTACTACGAGGGAGGTATCAAGACCTTCGTAGAGCATATCAACCGTGAAAAGAACTGCACCGTCATCCACGACGACGTAATATACATCAAGGGCGAGCGCGAGACCTGCCAGGCAGAGATCGCGATGCAGTACAACGACTCCTACAACCCCGTCCTTATCTCGTTTGCAAACAACATGCACACGATAGACGGAGGAACGCACGAGCAGGGCTTCCGCCGTGCTATGGGAAAGTCCTTCAACGACTACGCAAAGAAGAAGGGCATCCTCAAGGGAGACGACAAGTTCTCGATAGACGACGTTCTTGAGGGACTGACCGTTATTATCTCGGTAAAGCTTGAGGACGCTCAGTTCGAGTCGCAGACGAAGGCAAAGCTCGGTAACAGCGAGATGAACAGCTTCGTTTACTCTATCGTATCCGAAAAGCTTGAGGAGTATCTTGACGAGAATCCCGCTACCGCCAAGCTGATAATAGAGAAATCCATGTCAGCGGCAAGAGCGCGCGAGGCGGCAAGAAAGGCACGCGAGGCTTCAAGACGTAAAAACCCGCTCGAGGGCGGCGGACTTCCCGGCAAGCTTGCCGACTGTAACGTATCCGACCCCGCGCTCTCCGAGCTGTATCTCGTTGAGGGAGACTCCGCAGGAGGCTCGGCAAAGGACGGAAGAGACAGCCGCTTCCAGGCGATACTTCCGCTCAGAGGTAAGGTGCTCAACGTCGAGAAGGCAAGGCTTGACAAGGTATATTCCAACGTCTCGCTCACGCCTATCATTCAGGCGCTTGGATGCGGAATCGGCGAGGAGTTTGATCTGAACAAGCTCCGCTACCACAAGGTCGTGCTTATGGCGGATGCCGACGTCGACGGCTCGCATATAAGAATACTGCTGCTGACCTTCCTGTTCAGGCATATGCCAAAGCTCATCGAGGAAGGACACATATTCCTCGCACAGCCTCCGCTCTACAAGATATCGAGAGGCTCAAAGACCCACCGCTACGCATTCTCGGACGAGGAGAGAGACGCTATCGTTGAGGAATTCGGAGAGGGAGCAAAGCTCAACATCGAAAGATACAAGGGTCTTGGTGAGATGGACCCCGAGCAGCTTTGGGAGACCACGATGGACCCCGAGACGAGAACTCTTCTCAAGGTCGAGATGAAGGACGCGATCGAGTGCGACCGTATCTTCTCGATGTTGATGGGAGATGAGGTCGAGCCGAGAAGGATATTCATTGAGGAGAACGCGAAGTTCGCAGAAAATCTCGATATTTGATCAAACTTACGAATGAGCGCAGCGGTAGCCTTCCCCAGCGGGGAAGGGGGACCGCGCGCCGGGGTTCCCCGAAAATGCTTGCATTTTTGGGGGTTCGCGGCTGGCGGTGGATGAGGAGAGCCGGAAAGTTGCCTAAAGGTTAGTGGTACAAAATAACGTTGTTCCTAACCTCAAGATTATAGAACGTATAATTTCTATAATCGCAATATTCCGACCGTCTCTCAGCCGCTACCCCTACTCTTACATCCCGGCTCTCCTCATCCGTCTCCTTCGGAGCCACCTTCTCCGCTGGAGAAGGCTACACTTCGAGCGTCATCGACGCGAGCTTGGGGCAAGAACTCACTGCCCCATAAATCAATAAATTCATAAAAGTTTTAGGAAAGGGGTCCGGGGGAGACCTTTTGTAAAAGGTCTCCTCCCGCCCGTACCTCTGACAAAAAGGACATATAACATGGATAAGAAGAATCAGAGTGCAGACCTTACGTTTGCAAATCAGAAGATAGTCGGAATAAACATGGAGCAGGAGGTAAAGAAATCCTTTATCGAATATTCCATGTCTGTTATCGTAGCAAGAGCACTGCCCGACGTGCGCGACGGTATGAAGCCGGGGCAGAG
>JAZMZS010000238.1:0-3613 GCA_045586105.1 Eubacteriales bacterium
TCCTCCTCGTCCTCTATCCCGTCGTATACCTTTCTGAAGGTGAAAAGGGATGGGAGAAGCGAATAGAAGGAGCATTCCTTGCCGTTGTCTCCCCACATCGTAAAGAAGATATTGTCCACACCCTTCTCGGCACAAGAGCGCATAGCGACCTTCATTGAATCTATAGACCAACGGTTAAACGGAGCGAAACCGCTCCAGCTCCAAGCACCGCCTGCAAACCATACCTTTTTTCCAAACTTCCGATGCTGAGCAAGCATATTATCGTAATAACGCATATCATCGTGATAGTAATCCCAATACACAAGCTCGACCCCCTCGGGGCATTTTCCCGTAATTTCTTCGGTAATGAGATCCTCAAGAGAATAGTATACGCCGTGATTGGCAAGGCGGAAGAACATATCCGACCACATGATCGGGGTAAGTCCGTATTTCTTTGCGATCTCGATGACCCGTCCAAGATGCTCCGACAGAATGTCAAAGCGGTTTCTGTAGCCGTGTTGGTCGAGATATTTTCCAAGTCCGAGCATATGTGCCTCGTCCATTCCGATATGCACAATATCCGAGTGAAAAACCTCTTTTATCGTTTTAAACATATTTTCAATGAGAAGGTATGTGCGTTTCTCACCGACAAGAAGTATATCTGCGGTATCGCGGATAGCCGCATACTCTGTTGCGCGGAATATCTGGTTAAGATGGGCAAGCGTCTGGATGCACGGGATCACCTCAACGCCTATCGACTCGCAGTAGTCTACGACGTCCCTTAACTCGTCCTTCGTGTATCTTCCTCTCATGTAGCCAAAATAAGGCTCTCCGTCTACCTCGTAGGTATCCTCGGTATAAAGCTGGAGCATATTATACCCGAAGGAACGAATAATACCCGCAAAATTCTTTACCTCCGACGGTCTCATAACGGCGTTTCTCGACATATCGAGCATAACGCCGAACCTCTTTTCTCCTGTCACGGCACCGACCTCCAATCGATTTCGGGGCACAGATCCCCGTCAAGTATATACTAATACAATTCAGAGAAAAAAGCAACAAAAGAATTGTCTTAACCGTATTTTTTATTAGATTGACAAAAGGAAAGGATACGTTGTATAATTGACGTATAAACAAATCATCAACGTAAAACGATACGGAGATCATTATGGTCAGTATTCTCATAGAACGTGCGTTTGCTTCTTCCTTTTGGTGCTCACAGTACATGAGAGGCATCAACCATGAGGCAAAGCGCAAGAACATCGAGATATGCGTCGCAGAGGACGTAAGATCTCTCAAAGCAAGCAACGATTCTTCCGACATCACCATTCTTATCGGAACCTCGCTTTCCTGGCTCGGAGAGACGGTCGCCGCGCTAAGAAAAAAGAATATACGCCCCGTAGTTCTATCGGCGCAAAAAAGGCAGAATCTCGGCTGCGGTGTCAGCTACGTTACCATGGACTACGAGGACGCCCTTGAAAAACTGACGATATACTTTGATACTATCGGCAGACACAGCTCTGCTCTGTTCGCCATAAACCCCGACTCGGCAACCGACCAGAATAAGCGCATGGCGTTTCTGTCCTCGAGCGAGGACAGAGGCGAGGAGGATATATATTATTTTAACGCAACGCTTGACGACGCGTGCAGAGCACTATACGATAATATAGAAAAATACGATTCGGTAATATGCGCAAACCATATCTCCGAGATAGTACTGACAAAATTCCTGTCAGAGCAAGGCCTGCGAGTGCCCGAGGACATACACGTAGCAGCGTTTGGCGATACGCTTGCCGACGGCTATGAAAAGCAAAAGCACACGCTCATCCGTATAAAGGGAACCGAGGCAGGCAAGCTTGCAGTCAGATGCGTAAGACTGCTGACGGGTCACGGAGATCTGTCAAGCGTTTCTCTCAACGTCCGTTGCGACATCATTACAAGCGACGGTGTCGTTGACTTCACAGGTCATGCCTACAAGCATGAAAAGCCGATAGAACAGACGCCCTCTCCTGCATCGGTCGAGCATATATCGAGCGCACTCATGCACGAGAGGATACTCTGCAACTGTGACAGAGTTGACATAGAAATACTGAAAAGCATTATCAACCGCGAGAGCTATTCAAAGATCGCGCACAAGGCACACATCTCGGAAAACACCATCGGCTACAGAATAAAAAGACTCATGCAGCTTGCCGAAGCATCAAGCAAGGACGAAATGATCGAATCGCTAAAGCCTTATTTGAGCTGACTGCCCCCGGACAATAATGATAGACCGCCGTTTCGAGTTGAAGGAACGGCGGCTTTTTTAATTGAACGGATGCGTTCGGGAATGCACGGAATTTCTGCCAAAAGCAGGTGCGAAATACGCGTTTTTGTTTTCTTCTAACGCTATTTTGATTGTTTTATAACAATCTACTTAGATGCTTCCCGTGCATATTTCGGATCGGTTTTGAGGTAAGACACGTGCATTTTGCCTAAACCCCCGTCATTACGCACACACGAGAGACAGTTTTTCACCTTTTCCACAAGAGGAATGTGGAAAACTCACCAAACTTCCACATTCGAGCCGCAAAAGAAAAAAATCGTGATCCGTAAATGGCAAAAGAGTGCTGTGTATACCGTTTACGGAAATCGTGTTTGTCAAAAAACGCCCGTAACGTAACCTGCGGTTGACATCGGCTTTTGTTTCCTTTCGGATGTTATTTCGGCATCTTCCGACTATTTTCTTCCACAATCGATCAGAAACTGAAATTACCGTTTTTCGTGATGTATTTTCTTTGTAACAAATAACCAAAGGCATTTTTCTCTGTTTCCGACATACTCCTGAAAGCACACGCCCTCCGCGCTCGGGTGACAGTATTTTGTCATTCATCTAATATCCTTCTCTTCCCTTTGCTTATTTAAAAAAACGTTTTTAGTGTTTACATTTCATTCTGTACATGGTATAATATGTAAAAAAATATTTTCTTTCAGGAGATAAAAAGCATGAAGACCTTTCAAAATCCTATGAAGATCAATACCGCCGATCCCGTAATGCTCTATCACGAGGGCAGATATTACTGCTACGGCACTAACTGCGGCGACGGATACTACGTTCATTCCTCGGCAGATCTCGAGAATTGGACGAGAGACGCTAAGGTGTTTGAAAAATACGAGGGCTTTCTCGGAGTGGA
Organism: Eubacteriales bacterium; assembly: GCA_045586105.1. Taxonomy (GTDB): domain Bacteria; phylum Bacillota; class Clostridia; order Oscillospirales; family CAG-272; genus JAZMZS01. The sequence goes on from JAZMZS010000238.1 coordinate 3,153, forward strand.
CTGCTTCTGGGCGCCTGAGGTATATTACCACAACGGAAAGTTTATAATGGCATTCTCCTGCAGAGCTGCAAACAAGCGCCATTCTATCTATATAGCGACCTCCGACTCACCCACGGGTCCCTTCGTTGACGTTTGCGCAGGTCAGCCCCTATTTGCTCCGGAGTACAGCGTTATCGACGCTAATCTTCTCTTCGACGACGACGGACGCGTATATATGTACTACTCGCGCGACTGCTCAAACAACATAGTAAACGGCATTCACGAAAGCCACCTTTACGTCGTTGAGCTTTCCGCAGATCTTACTAAGGTAATAAGCGATCCCGTATTCTGCACCTGCCCCGACCACGACTGGGAAAAGCTTTCGGGCGACAAATACCGCTGGAACGAGGGTCCGTGTGCCTTCAAACGCAACGGCATCTATTACCTTATGTACACGGCTAACTTCTACGCTTCTATCCACT
>JAZMZS010000239.1:0-12624 GCA_045586105.1 Eubacteriales bacterium
TGCTTGTTACGCTGTTGCCGTTGATTGTTGACGGTATCGTAACGGACGTGGCGGACGTGCTGCATCCTGTTATCGTGACCTCGCCGCCTGATACGGTATAGGTAAGATTCCCATACTTTGCAGCAGAGGCGGATGTGGCGAAAAGTGACGTCATAACGATTACAAAGAACGTTACGAATATGAGCTTTGTCAGTAGACTTTTCATTGTTTGCCCTCACTTGGTATGTTTTTCTTACATTATGATTTTACTACCTCATTGAGTATATGTCAAGGGTAATGAAGGAATTGAGATGATGACAGGCTGAAGAAAATGAGAGGAAGACAGGCGGAGTTGGATGCTGATCTCAAAAGCAGTAACAAGCGGCAGGTAATGATACGACATCATTAGTCACATTTATTTACATTAATCACATTTATTTACAATATGCTTGAATTATGCCGTAGGTTGTCGTATAATAGTGAAGTAAAAAGGAGTTCTTTACATGAAATACATAAAGCAATTTGCGATAATAATAGCGGTATCCTTTGTCGGCGAGATAGCGGCGCATTTTATACCGCTTCCGATACCTGCGAGCATATGGGGGCTTACTCTGATGCTCGTGCTTCTGATAACGAAGATCGTCCCGCTCGGGGCTGTGAGCGAGACGGCGAAATTTCTCGTTTCGCTTATGCAGATAATGTTCATACCTGCGGCGGTGGGCCTGCTCACCTCGGTAGATGCGCTAAGGAGCGCTTGGCTTCCGATAGTGATATCGATCGTTGCAGTAACGCCCGTAGTATTTTTCTGCTCGGGCAAGCTGACGGACGTCGTTATCAGCAAGTCACACGCAAAAGACGGAAGTAAGGAGGGTGATACCAATGCATGATCTTATCTCCTCCTCGGCATTCTTCGGAGCGGCTCTGAGTATCGGTGCTTACGTGCTCGGCATGGCTCTGCAAAAAAAGTTCAAAACAGCTATCTTCAATCCTCTTTTCATTTCAATAATCACGGTAATTGCCGTGCTTCTCACGACGGGCATCAGCTACGAGACCTATAACGCAAGTGCGAAGTATCTCTCCTATTTTCTCACGCCCGCGACAGTATGTCTTGCAATTCCTCTCTACGAGCAGCTTTCGCTTTTGAAAAAGAACGCTGCGGCGATCCTTCTCGGCATTTTAGCAGGAATTCTATCAAGCGCACTCTGCGTGCTTGCGCTCGCTATTATTTTCTCTCTGCCTCACGAGACGTATATCACTCTTCTTCCTAAGTCCATCACGAGTGCGATCGGAATGGATCTGTCGGCGGAGCTTGGCGGAATTCCTTCCATCACGGTTGCGGTGATAATCCTCTCGGGCATCGTCGGAAACATGTTTGCTCCCTTTTTCTGCCGTATATTCGGTATCAGGCATCCCGTTGCGCGCGGTATCGCCGTCGGCTCCTCCTCTCACGCGATAGGAACGGCGAAGGCGATAGAGATGGGTGAGGTCGAGGGGGCTATGAGCGGTCTTTCGGTCGCGGTGTCGGGGCTTGTGAGCGTTATCTCCATAAATCTGTTTGCACTGATACTTTGATACTCAAAAAGCACCGACGGCGGTGCTTTTTTTCATAAAGATATCATTGCATTGCAATAAAATGAATGCTATAATAGATCTGTAATCATAATTTAGTTTCTTGGAGGTATCTATGGCTCGCACGTCAGTACTCAAAAGACTCAGTTCCCCTATTATCAAAAGAAAGACTGCGGCAACGCTCACGGCGGTAGTTTGCGCTGTGCTTCTACCACAGCTCGTTCATCTGTGCGGTATCATGAGCGGAACCGGAAATTCGCTCGGTGAGATACTGCTCCCGATGCATCTGCCGATCATGATGGTGGGAGCTCTTGCGGGTCCTGTTGCGGGAATGACAGCAGGTCTTCTCTCCCCTATCGTCAGTTTTGCTTTAACGGGAATGCCTGCGCTCGCTGCACTTCCCTTTATGTGTATCGAGCTTCTTTCATACGGTCTCATTATGGGTATGCTGTCCGAGGTCAGGCTTCCTTCGGTCATAAAGGTGCTGATCACCCAGATCGGCGGAAGAGCACTCAGAGCCGCGGCAATGCTCTTCTCCTTCTACGCGCTCGGCAATGCAAGCGCTGATGTGGGTAAGTTCGTTTCTTCTGTCGTAAGAGGCTTTGTAGGTATCTCTGTTCAGCTCATTGCCGTTTCCATAGCCGCATACGCAGTCAAAAAAAGGAGCGAAAAATGACCGATCTTCTCGCGCAGGCAAAATCAACGCTTGAGCAGGGCGGATATACCTGCGTTATAAAAAGCGGAAGCGAGACCTACTCAGACAAGCGCCGCGGTGTTGCTCCGCTGTTATCCATGCTTGAAGCGGGCGTGCCGTGCAAGGGTGCTTCCGCCGCTGACAAGGTTGTCGGTGCGGGGGCGGCTTATCTATACGTTCTGCTCGGAATAAAGGAGCTGTACGCCTCGGTAATAAGCGAAAGGGCAAAGAAGATCGTCATCTCGCACGAAATAGAGCTGTATTTCGGGGCAGAGGCTCCGTACATAAAAAACAGAGCGGGAGACGGCATGTGCCCGATCGAGGCGGCTGTCGCAGACGCGTCGGATGCACGCGATGCTCTCATTAAGATCAAAGTAAGGCTTAAGCAGCTTTCGGAGGGAAAATGATATACAAGAATTTTCACGGCAAGCAGTTGTCCGCACTTGGGCTTGGATGTATGCGCTTGCCTACTGTCGACGGAAAGGATGCAGAAATAGACGTCAAGCGTTCGGAGGAGATGTTCGATTACGCGATATCGAGCGGAATCAATTACTTTGACACCGCTTGGCCCTATCACGGCGGAAAAAGCGAGGAGGTCACCGGAAGCATTCTCGCAAATTACCCGAGGGAAAAGTGGTACCTCGCATCAAAATTCCCCGGCTTCAATAATGAAAACATCGCCAACGCCAAAGAGATATTCGAAACCCAGCTCGCGAGATGCCGGGTCGACAAATTCGACTTTTATCTCTTTCACTGCGTCTCTGACTCAAATATAGACGGATATCTCGACCCCGCGCTCGGTCTTGCAGATTACATCAAGGAGCAAAAGAAGAATGGCAGGATCGGGCATATCGGTTTTTCGGTTCACGCAAGCATAGAAACGACGAAGCGCTTTCTCGATGCAATGGGAGAGGATATCGACTTTTGCCAGGTGCAGTTGAATTATCTTGATCTGACCTACCAGAACGCCAAGGCAAAGCTCGACGAGCTTAGGGCACGCGGGATTCCCGTGTGGGTCATGGAGCCGCTCAGAGGCGGAAAGTTAGCTTCTCTCTCGGACGAATACAAGAGTAAGCTCTCGTCCTACAGAGATGCTTCCCCCGTAGAGTGGGCGTTCAGATTTCTGCAGAGCATTCCCGAGGTAACGGTAACACTCTCGGGAATGTCGGATATGGAGCAGCTCAAGGATAACGTACACATATTCTCCGAGCACAAGCCGCTCATCAAAGAGGAGCTTGACACTCTCGCAGAAATCGCGGAGGATATGTCAAACAAATTCATCCCATGCACGGGATGCAAATACTGTATTGACAAATGCCCTCTCGAGCTTAACATACCTTATCTTCTCAGGCTCTACAACGAGCATACCTTCACGGGCGGTAAGTTTATTGTCCCGCCGATACTAAAAACAGTAAAGCCCGAGCGGCTTCCCTCTGCATGTCTCGCCTGCCGCTCGTGTGAAGGCGTATGTCCACAGCAAATAAAGATCTCGGATATTCTCTCCGACTTTGCAAACAAAATGAAAAACAGCTGACATAAAATATCTCCCGTAGACCGAGTGACGGTCTGCGGGAGATATTTTTCATTTGTCATTGCATCTGTGTGCGGAGAAAGGCGAGCAGCTTTTTTTCCTCTCTCGATATCTTTACCTGTGAAAGCCCGAGCAGATCTGCCGTCCTTTGCTGCGACATATCCCGAAAATACCTGCACACGACGATCTGCCTCCAGAGAGGCGTGAGCTTTGATATTGCATCGGAGAGTGCGATCCGATCAAAGGTGCGCTCACACTCTCCCTCGTCTGCGAGAGTTTGCTCGATGCTCGCACTCTCATCGTCAAACACGGGATCGGAGAGCATGGTTACGGGGCTGACCGCCTCAAGCGCGACCGCCGCCTCCTCGCCTGATACTCCTGCCGCTTCGGCAATTACCGATATCGGGGGCTCTACACCGTGCTCGGATATATATTTTTCTCTTGCTGAAAGTAGAACGGCGCCGATGCGCTTTTGCTCTCTTCCCACCTTGATAAGCCCGTCATCGCGCAGAAAGCGCTTGATCTCACCCATTATCAAGGGCACAGCATAGGTCGAAAAGGCGCATCCTCTCTCTTCGTCAAAGGTACGGATCGCTCTTAGCATTCCGATACTCCCGAGCTGTATGAGATCCTCGTATTCTGCGCCCCTGCCCATAAAGCGCGCCGCTATCGAGCGCACAAGACCTCCGTTTTTTTCGCACAGCTGCTCGGCTGCATCCTCATCCCCCGCCTGCGCCAGCTTAATAAGAACGGCATTGTCGCCGAACTCTGCGGCGTTCTTTTCTTTACACAGGTTCATATTCAGAGGCGTAAGCCGAGCTGCTTTGTCATACTGACCCTCGTTCCCTTTCCTTTCTTTGAGTATACACGCACTCCTCCCATAAAGCTCTCCATGACAGAAAAGCCCATGCCGCTTCTCTCACCGCTCGTATCGGTGGTAAAAAGAGGTGATCTTGCCATCTCGATATCCTCTATACCGCATCCCTTGTCCTTTATATCGATCTTCAAAGATCTGTCAGAGTAAAGTGATACCTGTATGTATATGACCCCTCCCCGATCGGCATAAGCATGCACTATGCAGTTTGTCACAGCCTCGCTTACCGCACATCTTATATCGGCAAGCTCCTCGATCGTCGGGTCGAGCTGTGAGCAGAACGCCCCGACGATCGAGCGCGCAACGCCCTCGTTTACCGAAATTGCAGGCAGGGTGAGCTTTATAACGTTTGTCAGTTGTTTGTCTTTTACTTTCATTTTTTGTTTTCTCCTTTTTTTGATGACCTTTCTTTTTTATTTACGTCAGATTCTCAGCATACTCGAACATTTTGTCCGCTCCCGAGAGCGTGAGTATCTTCATTACCCTGCCGCTGCAGCCGGACAGGATCAGCCTGCAGCCCATATCTCTTGCCCGCTGATATCTGCCAAGCAACAGTCCGAGCCCCGATGAATCCATAAATTCTATCCCCGACAGATCAAGGATAAGCACCTCGGGACGGTTTATCGACATTTCGTTGTCGATGCGCTCCCGCAGTGTCCTTGCGCTGTGATGGTCGATATCCCCTCTCGGAGATATCGTGAGTGTGTTTCCGTTTGCCGTCACTGTTATCTTTGATGCTCCTCTGATCATATTCTTACCCTTCTTTGTGTCATGTTTGAATTTTGATACCTCATAATAACGCAAAAGCACCGCACAATTTGTCTAAATCGTGCGGTGCTTAATATTTGATCGTATTATTTAATACTTGAATCTCTTTTTTATATCTCTGTTTCTTTTGATCCTCTTTATCTCGGATATAAGATTTCCCCCGAAGAACAGCAGCACGTTTGCAAGTGCGATCACTATCGCCGCCTTATGCGGCCAGGGCAGCAATATCAATGCAAGAACGAACAGTACAAGATCTGCAAATGCGAGATACTTGATCTTTACCGGTATTACGAAAAACAGCCTGAGCTCAAATTCGGGATACAGCAGGGCAAATGCAAAGAACAGCGACATGTTGAGATAATAATTCGTAGCATATCCCGTGATAAAGCCGCTTGCTATAGTGCCGATGATACCGCAAAGATAAAATGCGTTAAACTTGAATGCTCCCCATTCGGTCTCGAGTACAGACCCTATCATCCAATAAAAATACAGGGAAAAGAAGATGAAGAACGGGCTTGAATCCGGCGGTATGAGTGCAAAGGTTATAACACGCCAAACCTCTCCCGAGAGAACTGCTGCGCGGTCGAAGGCAAGATAGGAGGAAAAGGGCATCTCTATTCTTGCAATAAATATATAATCAAGCATGAATACGAGCCCCATGACACCGACAATGACTGTCATAAGGTTACGGATAGCAAACCTGCCAAGCTTATACTCAAGTCTTGTCAGCAGACTTCTTTTGTACATTATTATCCCTCCGTAATTCTTAAAAATACTTTCTGTCAAGAGACCTCAGCTGTATAGCCTCGGCAATATGAACAGCACCGATATTCTCGCTTCCCGCAAGGTCGGCTATCGTCCTCGCTACTCTGAGTATTCTGTCATGGCCTCTTGCCGAGAGACCGAGCTTATCAAATGCTGCGCGGAGCAGCTCCTCTCCGTCCTTATCGGGACGGCAGTATTTTTGCACCTCGCGAGGTGAGAGGGAGGCGTTGGAATACTTCTTTTGTATTCCGTCACGTGCAAAGCGTGCCGCCGCAAACTCCCGTGCGCGGTTTACTCTCTCCTTTATATCCCTCGAATGCTCTCCGCGTGCACCGCCTGTCATATCCTTGTAGGTCACGGGAGGAACCTCGATCTGTATATCTATTCTGTCAAGAAGCGGACCTGATATTCTGCTCATGTATTTTTTTATATCGTTATTCGAGCAGGTGCATTCCTGCGTTGGATGTCCGAAATATCCGCACTTGCAGGGATTCATGGCGCAAACGAGCATAAATGTGCAGGGGTAGGTTATTCTTCCCATAATACGGGTGATCGTGACCTTGCCGTCCTCAAGAGGCTGGCGCAGTCCCTCGGTGACCTGCTTCGGGAATTCGGGAAATTCATCAAGGAAAAGCACTCCGTGGTGCGCTATCGATATCTCTCCCGGCTTTGGCATGGTTCCCCCTCCGATAAGCGAGGTCACGCTCATGGTGTGATGCGGAGCACGGAAGGGACGTGTGCTTACCATCGCCTTGTCTCCGAGAAGCCCCGATATGGAATGGAGCTTGGTGCATTCGAGTGCTTCCTCAAAGCTGAGGTCGGGCAGGATAGTGGGAAGGCGCTTTGCGAGCATGGACTTACCCGAGCCGGGCGTTCCTATCATAAGTATATTATGTCCTCCCGCCGCAGCGATCTCGAGTGCTCTCTTCGCTCCCTGCTGACCGAGCACGTCATAAAAATCGAGTTCATCGAATAGCTCATCCGTGTTAAAGAAAGCCTCGTCAAAGCAGGTGGGCTCGATCAGTTCTTCTCCTCTGAGGTGTCTGACAAGCGAAATGATATCACTTACACCGTATACCGTAATATCTCTTACTACCGATGCTTCCTTTGCATTCTCGAGAGGAACGTATATTTCCTTCAATCCGGCGGATGCGGCTGCTGCAGCAAGACAAAGCACGCCTCTGACCGAATGGAATGCGCCCGAGAGAGAAAGCTCTCCGATGATGCACTTATCCGACATATCCACGCCCTGCGGAATGACATCGGTGCATTGGAGGATACCTGCAAGAATAGCTGCGTCAAAGCCCGAGCCTTCCTTTTTTCTGTCTGCGGGGGCAAGATTGATCATGATACCGCCCGAGGGCATACGAAGACCGCTGTTCTCAGCCGCCGTACAGACGCGCTCGCGCGCTTCCTTTACCGCAGCATCGGGAAGTCCGACTATATGAAAATCATCCATCTTACTCTGTATACTGCATTCCACGTTTACTATAAATCCGTCAATGCCGAACAGAGCGGCGCTTTTTATATTCGTTAACATTTTTCCGCCTCGCAGTCAGTTTTTTATTAGTTTAACACATTTATCATGCTTTTTCAACAGTGTAAAATATTTTTATTTTTTCTTGCAAGTAATATATACATATGTTATTATTAAAGTGAATAATTCAAGAGAGGTACGACAATGAAAAAAGCTCTGTCAATGATTCTGATACTATTCACGCTCGTTGCATTGATCTCCTGCGCACAAACGGAAAAGGAACCGATCGTCTTCGGTGCCGAGGATAAAAAAGCAAGTACCGCCTCTGCGACCGAAACGTCAAGCGACACCTCTGCCAAGGCGCCTGCCGATACTGCGGCAGGTACGCAAGACGATACCGTAACACAGCCGCCTGTCACCACAGATACCCCCGTCACTACAGAAGCGCCCGTCACTACAGAAGCACCCCCGGTTACAGATGCACCCGTAACTGCCGAGCCTCCTGCATTCGAGCCGTACAAAGTAAGAGTAAAGCGCGCCGACTTTCCCGTTTACAGCGGTCCATCATACGAGCACAAAAAGGCGGGCACCGTCAAGGCCGCAGGAACCTACACTATCGTGGAGGAAGCCGTGGACAGTCGTAAAAACGTATGGGGCAAGCTGAAATCCGGAGCAGGCTGGATCGATCTTACTCTGCTTTATTCGGAAGAACAACAGGATACGCTTGTCAGCGCGGGCTACGCGGACGATGCGCTGTTCTCGGGAAATAACTACTATTATTACACGTCAGACCCCGGCTATGACGGGGTAAAAATAGCGTTTTACGCTCACGCTGAGCTGAGCGACGTCTCCTTCTATTCTGTAGACGTAAGCGAGGGCTACGAACGAGGGGAGGCTTTGTTTCGTATTCCTCTCTGGACACCGTCTCGTCCCTTCGTTGCAAACGTGGCGTTCGGAGGCACGATGTCTACCTTCGGCTTAAAGGTAACGGATAAAATCGGACGTGAGTTTGAATATCAGATCACCATGTCGGGAATGGACGGCAGTATAGTGCTTTTGCCCGTACCGGCAGAAGACCCTGCCGCTCCTCCTTCAGATCCCGGAAGCGCCTCGCTTCCGCATCTGAATATGTATTTCAGCTCAGGCGCGGGTGCGTGGGGCACTTCGCTGAGCATAAAGGAGAACGGGTCATTCTCCGGTGAGTATCACGATTCGGACATGGGAGACACGGGACCCGGATATCCAAACGGAACTGTGTACATATGCAGCTTCACAGGGAAATTTAACGTATCCGAAGTAACGCAAAATGCTATATACCTGCAATTGACGCTGCTTGACGAGGGAGCAACACCTTCGGGTACGTGGATAGAAAACGGTATTCGTTATATTGCTTCGAGTGCTTACGGGCTTGACGGCGGTACGAATTTCATACTCTACACCCCCGATCATCCGGCAAAGGGGCTTCCCGAGGATCTCCTCTTTTGGGTCTTTTGGGGAGACAAACCGCCCGAAAACGGCACACTCGGCTGTTATGCACTTTACTGCGCCGAGACGGGCAACACGTTTTTTACATAAAGCAATTTTATAAAAACGCAGCCCATGCATACCGTGAAAACGGCAGGCATGGGCTGATTTTCTTATTTCGTTTTGTTTCTCTCGTATATCTCTTTAAACCTTGCGACGGTATCGGAGAACATTGCTATTCCATCCGTGATCACGCTCGGGTCTCTCAGGTCTATCTCTGCGACGAGAAGGCTGTCGAGGGGAGACTTTGCTCCTCCGCAGGACAGAAAATCAATATACTTTTTAACGTAGTCCTCACCTTCCGTCTCGATCCGCTTGACTATCGCCGAAGCGGCGCATATGCAGGTAGCGTATTTATAGACGTAGAAGTTATAATAGAAATGAGGAATGCGCATCCACTCGCGCGCTATCTGCTCGTCGCAGACGACGTCATCACCGAAGTAGCGCTTGACTATGCTATAATACTCGGAGCAAAGAAGATCAGCCGTCAAGGGTTCGCCCTGCTCGCTGAGGGCGTGCATCCTCTCTTCAAAGCGGGAGAACATACTCTGTCTGTACAGCGTTCCCTTGAAGGTCTCCATGAGGTGATTGAGCACGTACATCCTCTCGGCGTCGCTCTCTGCCTTCTTCAGACAAAGCGAGCATAAGAGAAGCTCGTTCACCGTGCTTGCGACCTCGGCTACGAATATGGTATATCCCGACTCGTGCGGAGCGTTTTCCCTTCTCGAGAAATAGCTGTGCATACTGTGTCCCGCCTCGTGCGCAAGAGTGGACACATCGTCGAATTTGCCCATAAAATTAGTGAGGATATAAGGCTCTGTACAGTGGCATCCCGCGCTGTAAGCCCCGCCCCTCTTTGCCCTGTTCGGGTAGACATCGACCCAGCCGCGCTCCTTTATTCCCTTCTCGAGAACAGAGCGGTATTCCTCTCCGAGGGCGCTGACCGCCTCGAGGGTCATATCTACCGACTGCTCATAGGTGTAATCGCGGTCAAATTCTGAGACAAGCGGAACATACAGATCGTACATATGAAGCTCGTCAAGACCGAGTATCTCGCGCTTTAAGCGGTAATACTCAAAGAGCGGCTCGAGGTTCTTCTCTACCGTATCCATAAGATTTCTCGCGATGTCGGGGGTGACCTCGTCTGAGAAGGTGGAGGCGGTAATGCTGTCGGCGAAGCCGCGAAGCTCGGCTACAGTGGTCTTTTCCTTGACGAAGCCGTTGATAATTGTAGCGAAGGTATTCCCGTACTGACCGAAGGTCCTGTACATCTCGTCAAAGGCATCCTTGCGCACTTCCCTGCTTCTGCTCATAAGGAACGCAATATAGTTTGCATCGGTAAGCTCGCGCTCCTCTCCGTCCTCGTCCTTTATTTTCCCGAAACGGAGATCTGAGTTTTTGAATATCGAATAGATATCGTCGTACATTCCCATGCATCTGCGAAGCGAGGAATAAATGCGCTCCCCCTCCTCCGAGAGGGTATGCTCCTTATATCTGAATTCCATCTCTATCGCACGGCGGTAGTCACTAAGCTCGGGGTATTCGGAATAGTATCTGTCAAGCGTCTCTCTGTCGAGTTTGAGCAGATACGGAGTGACAAAGTAGGATGCCTCTCCAAGTCTGTTGTAGAGATCTATCACCTTTGCGGTCATTGCCTGATACTTGTTCCGCGAGGTATCAACGTCAAAGGAACGCGCCGCATATTCGTGGAGCTTCTCAAGCATGCCCTGAGCATCAAAAAGGTCGCGGAATGTCAAAAACAGTTCGCGCGCGGATGACGTCATCGATTTTTCATGCGCAGAAAAGCCCTCTATCATCTCCTCAGCACGCTTCATGTCTGCATCAAAATCCTCCTCGGTCCTGTAGATAGCCGTGAGGTCCCATTTATACTTTGCGGGAATGTCCGCTCTGATATCTGTCATAGTGTTTTATGCCTTTCTACCGTTAATAATAGTATCATATCCATATTTTAACACGGGTAATCCTGTTAGTCAATATTATTTCTCTTTTGTGCATATTCCCGAAAATATGTTTTTCATACTTGTACTTCCAAAAAAACTGTGATAATATTATTATAGATACATTACCTCACACAAGGAGGAAGAATAAATGAAAAAGAATATAATCACCGTCAGCCGTGAATTCGGAAGCGGCGGGCGAAGCATCGCCAAAGCCGTAGCTGAGCGTCTCGGCATTCCTTACTACGACAAGGAGCTCGTCAAGCAGGTCGCTGAGGAAACGGGCTTTCACGAAAGCTTCGTCGAGCACGAGGGTGAGTACGCTAGCTCAACGAGCCGATTTGCCTTTGCGCTTTCCTCTCATCAAACCCAATCGCACACGGGAGGAATGTCGGTAAACGATTATCTCTGGGTAATGCAGAGAAAGGTCATACTTGATATTGCCAATAAGGGTCCGTGCGTTATCGTGGGAAGGTGCGCCGACTACATTCTACGCGATCGCGACGACGTGCTCAACGTCTTTATTCATTCTGATATGGAAAGCCGAGCCGAGAGGATAGTGCGCCTATACGGAGAGAGTGAAAAGTCCCCCGAAAAGCGCCTCGAGGAAAAGGATAAAAAGAGAAAGGTCTACTACAAGCATTATACGGGTGAGGACTGGGGCAAATGCCAGAATTACCATGTTTCACTCAATTCTGCGGTGCTCGGCATAGATAAATGTATAGAGCTGATAGTTGATCTCGCAAAATAGAGGAAGAACAAAATGATCACATACGAAGAAATCAGAAGTAATGAGGATATAAGAGCATATATTGAAGAAGCGGATGCTTCTCTGCTCGCTCTCGGATATACCGAGCACAGCTTTGCCCACGTGTGCAGGGTCGCTGAGGAATCGGCAAAAATTCTCCGCATCCTCGGATATGATGCACACACGCAGGAGCTCGCTAAAATTGCGGGATACCTGCATGACATAGGAAATCTCGTAAACCGGGTCGAGCATTCGCAAAGCGGTGCCGTGATGGCATTCCGTATTCTTGACAAGCTCGGAATGCCCGCACGTGACATCGGTATTATCGTCAGTGCTATCGGTAACCACGATGAGGGCACGGGAGTTCCGGTAAACGAGCTCGCCGCCGCACTCATCCTTGCCGACAAATCCGACGTCCGACGCTCACGCGTGCGCAATTACGACCGCTCGACCTTTGATATTCACGACAGCGTAAACTATTCGGTCAAGCATTCGCATCTCGATATTGCCAATGACAGCATTACCCTCGTTCTCGATATCGACACCGAATACGGCTCGGTCATGGATTATTTTGAGATATTTCTTGGTCGGATGCTCCTGTGCAAAAAAGCCGCCGACAAGCTCGGTATGAATTTCCGACTTGAGATGAACGGTCAGTCGCTTTTGTAAGAATATTTTAAAAAGCAGAAAAGGTTATACGGAAAGCATGCTTTCCGTATAACCTTTTCTGCTTTTTA
>JAZMZS010000240.1:0-13109 GCA_045586105.1 Eubacteriales bacterium
CAGATACATACCTACCTCGGAGCACTCGCCCGTGAAGTTAGCCATGAGCTGCTCGAAGATATATTTCTTGTCCTCCTCGCTGATGTCGGGGTTGTTCTTTACGGTCTTTGCGTAAATTCCGTACTCATGCTCAGCTGCGAGCTTAGCGCCCTCTTCCATAACCTTGAACTTTTCACCGGGAACCTTGCAAACGGGGCATCTTTCGGGTGCTGCGTCTCCTTCGTGAACGTAACCGCAAACAGGGCATACAAACTTTTTCATTTTTAAAATCTCCTTTTAAGTAAATAATTATTATTTTAGTTAATTAAGTGTTCCCGCTTCGGCGGGGTGTGGCTATACCTGCTGAATCTTTTTAGAAGCGCAATCCTTGCAAATACCGCTGACGATATAAACTGACGTGTCAGGCTCAAAGCCGTGACTTGTTGCAAACTCTCCTGCGGGGTCTTCGGTCATATAAAGGTCGGTTATCTCCTTACATTCTCTGCAATGAAGATGAATGTGAGGGCTCTTGTCACCGTCAAAATGATCAAATCCGTCGCCGATAGAGATGGCAAGTATGTCTCCGCTTTCCCTGAGTGAGGCAAGATTTCTGTATACGGTGCCGAGGCTGATGTTGGGGATGATCTCCTTCACCTTCTCATACACCGCGTTTGCGGTAGGGTGTGTCTTCATATCTCGCAGTACCGTAATGATTGCTTCTCTTTGCTTTGAGTAGTTTTTCATCATGCACCTCAAAATCAGTAATCATTACTGTTTTTATTATACATGATTTTTTTGAAATGTCAATAGGTTTTTTAAAAAAATAAGAAAAAATGATAAAAAATTTCAAGCTCCCAAGCAAAGGTGCGTTTTGCCGTAAAACAGGTCTGCACAAAAGACAAAATCAACAAAATTCCGCATTTTTTATTGTGAAAAATATACCTGTCCGCCCGAGAAAAATGAAAAAAAGATATTTACAAATCCGCTTTTGGCGTGTATAATATATTCAATATACATTTTGTTAACATCAGGAGGAAGTTATGGCTTACTACTACAAAGAGCCTGCGCACACATTCAGTGAGTATTTGCTCGTCCCCGGTTATACCTCCGAGGAGTGCATTCCCGCAAACGTATCACTCAAGACCTCTCTCGTGAAGTACAAGAAGGGTGAGAAGTCGGCTATCGAGCTGAACATTCCCCTCGTCAGCGCTATCATGCAGTCGGTATCCAACGACACCATGGCGATAGCTTTGGCAAAGGAAGGCGGTATCTCCTTCATTTACGGCTCGCAGACTATTGAGGATGAGGCTGCTATGGTTGCCAAGGTCAAGAACTACAAGGCGGGCTTCGTCGTAAGCGACTCTAACCTTACTCCCGACGCTACTCTTGCAGACGTAGTCGCCCTTACCGCCGAGACGGGACACAGTACTATTGCTATCACCGACGACGGAACTGCTACGGGTAAGCTTCTCGGTATCGTTACGGGAAGAGATTACCGCGTATCGAGAATGACCGACGACGTGAAGGTCTCCGAGTTCATGACTCCTCTCGAGAAGCTTATAACCGCCCCCGAGACGACCACGCTCAAGACCGCTAACGATATAATTTGGGAGCACAAGCTCAACTCTCTTCCGATCGTCGATAAAGACGGCAAGCTCATGTACATGGTATTCCGTAAGGACTACTCTTGGCACAAGGAGAATCCTCAGGAGGTCATCGACGCAAACAAGAGATACCTCGTCGGTGCAGGTATCAATACCCTCGACTACGAGAAGCGCGTTCCGGCTCTCGTTGAGGCAGGCGCCGACGTTCTCTGTATAGACTCGAGCGAGGGCTACACCTGCTGGCAGAAAAAGACCCTTGACTTTATCCGCGCAAAGTACGGCGACACCGTAAAGGTAGGTGCAGGAAACGTAGTTGACAGAGACGGCTTTATGTTCCTTGCCGAGGCAGGCGCTGACTTTATCAAGGTCGGAATCGGCGGCGGCTCTATCTGTATCACCCGTGAGACCAAGGGTATCGGACGCGGACAGGCTACGGCTCTTATCGAGGTAGCGGCAGCAAGAGACGAATATTTTGAGAAGACGGGTGTCTATATACCGATATGCTCTGACGGCGGTATCGTACACGACTACCATATGACGCTCGCACTTGCTATGGGTGCCGACTTCATCATGCTCGGCAGATACTTCGCACGCTTTGACGAGTCTCCCACGAACAAGATCAACATCAACGGTCAGTTCGTAAAGGAGTATTGGGGCGAGGGCTCGTACAGAGCTCGTAACTGGCAGAGATACGACCTCGGCGGAAAGACCAAGCTTTCCTTTGAGGAGGGCGTTGACTCCTACGTTACCTACGCAGGACCTCTCCACGACAACGTGGAAAAGTCCCTCTACAAGGTCAAGAGCACGATGTGCAACGTCGGTGTTACCAATCTCGCTGATCTTCGCCGTGACGCCAAGATGACTCTCGTATCCGCTACGAGTATAGTCGAGGGCGGCTACCACGACGTAATGCTCAGAAAGTAATTACAAATAAAGAGATCGCTTTCCCCGGGATACCTCTGGGAAAGCGATCTTTTTATTATAAAAGAAATTTTGATCGATTCGGTCGGCGTTGCTTAGTAATATTTATACCTGAATATCGTGCTGAGCCCGTATCTGCTTCGGAGTTTTACCCGTTTGTGCGCGCAGGATCTTTCTCATGTAAGACGCGGATGAAAAGCACAGCTCCTCGCTTATCTGCTCGACCGACCTGTCGGTGGTAAGCAGACGCTCAGCCGCTTTTTCGGCTTGTATACGGTGCTTTTCCTCGGTGGGCGTGTGTCCCGTCACATCCTTGAAGATAGTATAAAAGGCAGACTCGCTTACGTGGCAGTGCCTTGCAACGTCAGCAACCGAAAAGCTGTTGTGCTTGGTCATATACCTTTTTGCCTTTTGAACTATCTCCGCCTTTTTGTCAATGTCAGCTTTCTTCATGCAGGGTATGAGCTCGTGCAGAAAGGAATACAACAGCCCCACGCTTTTGAGCGACACTCTTTTGTCGGAGGAAAGCTCGTCGATAATGCCCATCGCCTTTTCGCTTGCATTGAGCTTCTGCAGCTCAAAGGAACAGAGATTGTCTATCGGCATATAGGTAAATGCATACGAATCGTAGACTATTGCGTCTCCGTACCAGTATGATCGGTACTTACATCCCGAAGGAATAAAAAACGTGTCCCCCGCGGTAAATTCAAGCTCCTTTGATTCGGTCACGAACCTTGCACTGCCCTCTTTGAGATATCCGATATGATGGCACGTGGTGCCGCAACTCATGTCGGTGTGGTGGTAGCTTTTGAAGCTGAAACAGAAAAATGCAAACGAATTGAAGAATACTACATCATTCATCGTAAAACCGCCCTGTTTTTATCGTTTTTTTATAGAAAATTACCCTTTTTATGCAGTATAGCATATTTTATTTTCTATTACAAGGTAGTATCATAATAAAAAAGAGTAAAATACTTCAAATAAACGACTCTAACGAAAGGAAACAGAATTATGGAAAAGAAAAGAGTTCTCGTGCTCGGCGGTACGGGTGCGATGGGCGTTTACGTAGTTCCCGCGCTCGTTGAGGCAGGCTACAAGGTAGACGTTCTCTCACTTGACAAGGTCGAATCAGATAATCCCGACCTTCGTTACTTTCAGGTAGCGAACGCAAAGGTAGAGGATACTATCCGTCCCTTCCTTGAGGACGGCTACGACGGTATCGTTGACTTTATGATCTACCAGACCAAGACCTTTGAGCACAGACACCACCTCTTGCTCGGCAACACCAAGCATTATATCTACCTCTCCTCCTACAGAGTATACGCAAACGAGCAGCACCCCATAACCGAGTCCGCTCCTCAGCTGCTTGACGTTTCTACCGATACCGATATGCTCTCGACCGATATGTACGCTCTTGCAAAGGCGCGTCAGGAGGATATTCTTGAGAAGTCCGAGTACAAGAACTGGACTGTTATCCGCCCTGCTATCACGTATTCCAAGTTCAGATATCAGCTCGTTACCACCGAGGCTCCCAACAACGTAAACCGCGCATTCCAAGGCAAGAAGGTGCTTCTCCCCGAGGGCGCACGCAACGCACAGGCTACCATGACCTGGGCAGGAGATATGGCAAAGATGATCGTTCGCCTTCTCTTCAATGAAAAGGCATACTGCCAGCACTATACCACCTCTACCTCGGAGCATAACACCTGGGGACAGGTTGCCGATTACTACAAGGAGCTTATCGGCCTTGAGGCAGTCTGGATACCTACAGAGGATTACCTTTCGATCATGAATCCCGACGATCCGCAGAGAGGTCCCCGCTGGATACTCGAGTATGACAGAATGTACGACAGAATAGTTGATAACTCCAAGGTCCTCGAGGTAACGGGGCTTAAGCAGTCCGACTTTATGTCCCTCTACGACGGACTTAAGCTCGAGCTCTCCAACCTCCCCCGCGACACCGTCTGGGAGAGAGATATGGAAGTCTTCCGCCGCATGGACGAGTACATAGAGAAGCACGGGTTATAATTGAATAGAATGAATAGGTATATGCGGGAAAAACCTTTTTTTCGAAAAAGGTTTTTCCCGTACCCTTTTCCAAAAAACTTCTATGAAAAGAAAAAAAGAAAAACGAGATCTTGTACTCCTCTGACGTAGAGGGGTATTTTTGTCATCGCCCCAAGCTCGCGCTCTACGCTCGAAGCGGTAAACGACGGGATTAAGCTACGCTCAGACTTCATTGTTATATGCATCGAGCGCCACCGACACATTCTTGAGGCAAAGAAAAAAGCACCCCACAAACATGAAGTGCATAAAGCTTTTTAGACGGGGAGCGCGAGGGGAGACCTTTTCTCGAAAAAGGTCTCCCCTCGTATTATTATCATTATATATTTCGATTGCTTCGGTCAATACAATCTTTTGATAAGCAGGATGAGATCTCGGTTGTTCAGCCTGCAGTCATAGCTTACATCAGCCGTCACAAAGGAATGCTCGATCTCCCATCCGGACAGTATACGAATCATCAGCGTTATATCGCTGTTCGAAAGCGAACCGTCGCCGTCGATATCGCCCGATGCGTACTGTATCCTTTCTGTTTCCTTTTCAGAGCATAAAGAACATACTTTTGTCCTTGAACCGTCTGCGTTTTCGGTGGGCTCAACAATTACAGCTGATACGACCCAAGTGTGACCAATGGACGGAATGTCATCTGTCAGCCCTTTTGCGCATATTTTGCATACACCTTCTTTTACACCGTTTTCGGTGCAGGTCGGGTATGACGTAATAGTCCAGTTGAGACAAAGGTGATCATGTCTTGCGGCGTTCAACAGATCATGGTTGTAGTTGCTTCCTATATTTATTGTGTTCCACTGTTCTTCAGTTCCGTTATAGCAAATATCCTTCAAATTACCGCAGTTGTTGAAAGCATAGTTTCCTATGGTCGATACACTGATGCCGAAATGAATATCAACGAGATCAATACATCCCTCGAATGCACAATTTCCGATATATGAGACACCTTCTCCTATAACTACATTTGTGAGTGCGCTGCACCAGCTGAATGCTCCGTACTCAAGATGGGTCACGTTATCGGGGATAACTATTCTATCAAGAGCTGTACAGGAGGAAAAGGCACCCGCACCTATAGTCGTGACACCGCCTCCGATAACAGCTGTTTTCAGTCTTGTACATTTTGCGAAAGCGGATTCTCCCAAAAGTGTAACGCTGTCGGGAATGCTTGTGTCTAACAGATTGGTACAGCCTTCAAAAGCATGT
The DNA here is from genome assembly GCA_045586105.1 of Eubacteriales bacterium. GTDB lineage: Bacteria > Bacillota > Clostridia > Oscillospirales > CAG-272 > JAZMZS01. The sequence goes on from JAZMZS010000240.1 coordinate 5,778, forward strand.
GCGTTGATCTTTGCTATTTCTTTTCCTAATGTTATGCCGGTTATGTTAGTGCAGTATGCAAAGCAATAATTACCGAGGGTGCATGTGTTTGATCCCGGATCAACACTTGTCAAGCCGTCGCAGCTGTAAAAAGCGTATGCCCCTATATTCAGTAAGCTGTCGGGAAGAAGAACACTTTTGATGAAATCACAATTGTAAAATGCGTAAGCATCAATTCCCAACACACCTTCGGGAATTACAAGATCAACGATCTCATCACCGTTTAAATACATTTTTCCTGCATATTTCATCGGAGTTGCATACTCACCGCTGAAAGCTATGTTGCACCAAGCTGCTATATCGCATACATATACCTTTGCCAGGCTTGAACAATCTCGAAATGCATTGCCGCCGATACTGGTTACTCCCTTGCCGACTGTTATTAAGGTAAGGTTCGAGCAATAGGAGAATACTTCGTCACTTATGATCTGAACACCGTTGCCTATTGATACGTTCACGAGACTTGAGCAAGCGAAGAAAGCACGATAGCCGATGCTTGCTACAGCGTTTGGTATAGCTACGGCAGTGAGGCTTGAACAGCCATGGAAGGCATAGCTGTTAATGCTTGTTACTTTATCAGGTATAGAGATAGCGGTAAGGCTCGAGCAGTTGTAAAATGCACCGTCACCAATTTGTGTTACAGAATTTGGCAATTCTACCTTCTTGAGGCTTGTGCAATTACTGAATACGTCGTTTGTGATGTGCGTTATGCCATTCGGTATCTTCAGTGATGTGATGCTTGCACATCCGGAAAACGCTGCATTTTCGATACTTATCACGCTGTCAGGTATGGTAATTGCGGCAAGGCTCTTGCAGCCGTGGAATGCTTTTGGTCCGATGCTTGTTAAAGCTTTCGGTAAGCGTATTGATGCAAGGCTCAAACAGTCATAGAACGTTGAATCTCCGAGGCTCGTTACGCTGTCCGGTATTGTAATGTCTGTAAGGCTTGTGCAATTATAGAAAGCTGTATTTTCAATGCTTGTTATGCTGTCAGGCATCGTTATACCGGTCAGATTAGAGCATTGACCGAATGCTCTCGATCCGATGCTTACTACTCCGCTTGGTATAGTAATGCTCTTGAGACTTGTGCAATTATAGAATGCATCATGACCGATGCTGTTCACACCTTCGGAGATGTTGATATCAGAGAGCGCTGTGCAATCACGGAATGCGAAATCGTCGATGGAAGTTACGCTCCCCGGGATGGATATGGCGGAAAGAGATGTACAGCCGAAGAATGCCCCGTATCCAATGCTTGTTACTCCTTCGGGGATATTGATGTGCTTTAAGCGGTTGCAACCATCAAAGGTGTAGGTTTTGATGCTCGTTACACCTTTAGGTATAGTTACAGAGGCGAGACTTGAGCAGTATCTGAAAGCCTCATTTTCAATGTTTGTTATGCTGCTTGGCAGCGTTATGCTTTCAAGGTTTGAGCACCCGTAGAAAGTACAAGGGTTGATGCTTGTTACACCGTCGGGTATAGATATACTTGTGAGGTGCGAACAATTGTAGAACGCATTCTCGCCAATGTAGGAAACAGTACTCGGTATTTTTATTTCGGTAAGGAGCGAACATCCGTTGAAAGCACTGCTTCCGATGCTATTAATACCTTCGGATAAATTTACACTTGTTATATTGGTGCAATTCCAGAATGCGAAGCTGCCTATGTGTTTTACAGGAATGCCGTCTATTTCGGATGGTATGTTGATCGAAGCGGCAGATGCATCATTGCATCCGTTTATCGTGATCACCATGTCATCAACGGAGTAGTTAAGGTTTTCGTATGTAGCTGCCTTTGCTTGTAACGGTGCAAATTTGAAGGCAAGTATCATTGCAAATGTCAGCACACATACACTGAAGCCCAGCACTTTTGATAATGATCTCATATTGTATTACTTCTTTCTGTATATTCCTCAAGCACCTCGGCGGCGTCGCGTACCGACTTTATGCAGGGGCGTGTTTTATAAAACTGTTCGGTACGAAGCTCAGGCTTGCCGCCTACCTCGGCGCGCTTGCCGAGTATCTCGCGGCAGATGATAGAGCCGTTTCTTTCCTTGAAAGCATCGCACAGCTCGCGCGTCATAGCGTAGCATTCGCCTCTGTGCTCTCCTTCTTCGGGAATATCGTAGCCGTAGATCAGACCTGCGATCATCAGCATACCGCTGACGGCACCGCAGACCTCGCGCTGTCTTCCAAATCCGCCGCCGAAGGGAGAGGACATTTTCAGCATGGTGTCGAGCGGTATGCCGTACTCCTCGCAAAAAGCCCCCGCTACCGCCTGAGCGCAGTTATAGCCCTTGCAAAAAAGCTCCTCTGCTCTGTCTGCGTGTGTCATTATATCTCCTCCTCCAATAGCTCGCCGAGGTCGAAAACGTACCTGTCGGCGGTGTGTTTCATTAATTCCACAAACTCACGGCTTGACTTGTCGTATACTCCGCAGGTGCAAAGTCCCGCCGTTTTTGCCGTCTTTATCGCGTCGGGATTATCGTCAAAGAAGAGAATATCCCCCTTCTCAACACCGATAAGCTCCGCCGCTTTGTCGTAAATTGCGGTATCCGTCTTTTTCAGACCGAAGTCGTCGCATGACCATATTTCGGTGAAATACTCGTACATTCCGAGGCGCTTGAGACAGGGGTCTATCTGAATATGTGAGTTTGCCGTCAGCATATACACGCGCTTGCCCTCGGAGACGAGTTTTTCAAGAAAGCGCTTTGCGTTCGGCTTTTCGGGGATCGAGTGCAGATACGCTCCCATCGAGTGGTTACGCAGAGTGTCGAGCATTTCTGCCTTCGTTTGGTCGATGCCGAGATCTATTATATATTGCGCCGTTGCGTCCGCCCCGAGAGGGGTCACGGTGCGAACGAGCGATTCCTTCTCGTAGGGTATGCCGTGGCGGTCGAGAGTGTCGGTCACGCTCTGCACGAACGCAGGCATTGAGTCGACTACCGTTCCGTCAAAATCAAATACGTAAGCCTTTGCCATAATATCACCTTCCAATGGGGTATTATATCATACACCGCAAATAAAATCAATGACGAAAAGCACAAAAAGCTCTTGAAAAACGAGGGAAAAGGGTGTATTCTGTTTCTGTAAAATATTATTCCGTGAGGTAAGCGTAATGGAGAAAATATGCAAGCGTCTTTTTGATGTGATCGAAGAGAATAAGCCAAAGATACTCGACGCGGAGAGCTACATCTGGGAGCATCCCGAAACAGGCTACCGTGAGTGGAACACTACGCGTTATATAGCAGATCATATGAAAGCCCTCGGACTTGAGGTGCACGAATGCGGCGATATCCCGGGGCTTTGGGTGGATATAGATATGCCGGGAGGAGAAGGACCGCGCCTTGCCGTGTTTGCGGAGATGGACGGGCTTTATATTCCCGATCACCCCGACTCCGATCCCGAAACGGGTGCCGTCCACGCGTGCGCACATCACTGTCAGTGCGCGGCAATGATCGGACTTGCGGCGGCACTTGCAGACGGTGAGGCTATCGAGGGGCTGTCGGGGTCGGTGCGCCTCTTTGCAGTTCCCGCAGAGGAGGGAATAGAGCTTGATTACCGCGCGGGATTGATGAAGCAGGGAATTATCAAGTACTTCGGAGGTAAGCAGGAATTCCTCTACAGAGGATATTTGAACGACGTCGATATGGCGATGATGGTGCATACCTGCTCAAAGGGAATAATGTGCAACGTCGGCTCGAACGGCTTTATTTCCAAGCGCATGACCTTTATCGGAAAGGCAAGCCACGGCGCATCCCCCGAGAGAGGACTTAATGCCCTTTACGCCGCAACAAACGCTATCGCTGCCGCAAACTCTATTCGCGAGCTGTTCGGAGGGGATAAGAACTTCCGCTTCCACCCCATTATTTCCAAGGGAGGGGACGCCGTAAACGTCATTCCGTCCGAGGTCGTAGTCGAGTCCTTTACGAGAGGTGCGGATATGAAGACGATAATCGCCGCAAACGAAAGGATCAACCGCGCGTTTGCCGCTTCCGCCGCCGCTCTTGGGTGCAGACTCGTTATCGAGGACAACCACGGCTCTTGCCCGAGAACAGATGATCCCAATATGACTAACGCCGTTTACGAGGCGGGTAAGCTTCTCATGCCCGAGGAGGATATAAAGATGAACGGAGCCTGGGCGGCAGGCTGCACCGATATGGGTGACGTTTCTGCGGTGCTCCCCTCGGTCCATGCACATATAGGAGCGGGGCCTCTGCCGGGGCATACCTCCACCTTCCGCGTAATAGATCACGAGACGGCAACCGTCACCAATGCCAAGCTTCAGGCGGGCATTATCGCGTATCTCTTCTCGAACGGAGCGGAGAAGGCACGTCAGGTCGTATCCGAGGCAAAGCTTCAGTATCCGAGCATAGCAGAATACCTTGCGGATACCGAAAAGGCATCCTTCCACGGTGACAGCGTCTTCTACGCCGAGGACGGAACCGTTACCATCAAGTATAAAAAATAACAAGGAAAAGAGCCGTTCGGCTCTTTTCCTTGTTTGTGGTTTATCTAACACTCGCTTGCATCGTCGTTTGGCTTTTTCAGCTTTACCTTTTCGCCTACCGTGATGAAATGCTTGCCCGTGAGCTGTATCAGGGCCGTGTTAAGCGAAAACGCTGTAATACTGTTATAGCTTCCGCTGAGTACGGTAACGTGCGAATCAAGCTCAAACGCCCCGTAGAGCGCACCCGCGTATTCCTCGAGGGTTATGCCTCTGTGCGAGATAACGTACGCCGCTCTCTCTCCTACGTAGCGGAAGTGCCACGGCTCGTAGATGCATCCCGTGATATCCACCTTGTCTGCGGGATAGCGCAGGATTATTCCGTATTTCGGACCGTTCTCTATCACCCACGCCCACTCGGGAGTAAGATCGTAGTAGTGGTGCTTCTTTTTGAACTGCGTAAGATCTGGATCGTGCATATCAACGGCGACCCCGTAATGATGCTCGGAGCAGCAAGGTCTGCCGCAGGAGCGGTCGACGACGCTTTTTGCCTTCTCAAACCCATAGCCGAAGGTCTTGCGAAGTCTGCCGACGTAATTCGAGTAATGCATATACTGCCTGTCGTAGGAGCGCATCGCGTCGGTGACGAGCGGAAGCTTGAGACCTTGCTCCTTCATGTCTCTGAACATTCTGTTGAACGCCTCTGCCGCCTTGGGGCGGAGAGAGTATTTCGGAGCGATCTCGATAGGCAAAAGCTCGGTCTTCTCTTCAAAATTCTCGGGAAGCGGACGCGCCTTGCAGACCACGTTGTCGAACTCCTCGGGTATCTCGCATCTGTCAAGATCCTGTGCTGAAAAACCGAGATATCCGCCGATAACGTTGAGCTCGTACCCGTCAAACTCGGGTGTCGTTACGTTATCTCCTATATAAAGCGGCTCGTAGCGCGCGACGAGGTTGTTGAAGCCCGCGCTTTCGGATGCGGTAATATCCAGATTCTCTATTCTCAGTGCGCCCGACATTCTGTAGTCCATGTCCGCGGCGAAATGCAGATGCGCACCGCGCTCTCTGTAGTCGACACCGCCGTACACGGAGCTGACGCTTATCTCTGCCTTGTGGATCGGCTCTACGTAGCAGGGAGCCGCCTTGCCGTGAGGATCAAGGAGGTTCGGTGACAGCGTGCATTTTCCGACGGGAACGATAACACCGCCCGTCTCTCTGAGCTTCTTCTGCGCTTCCTCGTAGCTTCCGAGAGGATACGCGGGCAAGCTTCCGTCCCCAAAGCCTCCGTCCGAGACGAACAGAACGTTATCTCCGCTTGCAGCTCCGACGGAGCCGGCAAGCTCGATGTGTCCGCATCTTTTGCAGGTGCGGATGAGTCCGCTTTCGTCGAATGGGTTTTTACACGGCTCGCCAAGCTCATGACCGTGAATATCGCAAGTAGTCTTTATTTCATCAAATCTTGCAAGCTTCGCGAGAAAAACAAGTCCGTCGGGGGCGTGCTCGGGATCATAGGTAAGCCGCTTTTTGCCCTTGACTGAAATAAGGCTCGATCTTTCTATGCGCAAGAGATCTCCTCCGCACACGAAAAACTCGAAATCACCCGTCAAGAGATTTTCGTCCTTAGCACCGCCCATGTGAAGCGCCTCGATGACGGCGTTGTCCGAGAGGCGGACCTCGGCACCGGCCGCCATTGCTCCTTCGCCCATTGCACCCGCAACGGCGTAATGCACAAGTGCATCCCCGCCGATCTCCATGAAGGCGTGACCCGTGTGTATTCTTCCGTTGCATCCGCGCGAGAAGCCGACGAGACGGCTGATCTCTCCGCTACGTATGCACAGCGAGGTGTCTTTGCCGTATTCGCCTTCGTTTGTATCAACATTGTTTTCACCGCCGACGATATACAGACCGTTTGCATCGACCGAGTCGTCGTATATCACCTCAACTCCATCGTCGAAGTCGAGCGGATTGAAGTTCGCCGCCAAAACGCCCGTAGTCGCAAGCTCTATCCTTATGTCATGAAATACCGTCTCTCCGCCCATCGTAACGGTTACCGACCTGTCAAAAACGAGTGCTGCCCCATTCTCGCGGTAGTCGCATCCGTCGTGCAGGGAAGTGACCGTTATTATGCCCGAATGCGCGGGAAGCCGCGCGTGCTCCGCTGAAATACGTTCGGTCAGCACGATAACACCGCCCGACGGCAGCTGAGAAACGGCACTTTCAAGCGTGTCACCTGTTTTTAAAAATACGGTATTCATAGTCTCGTACCTCTTGTAGATTCTTTATGCCTTTATTGTACGCTCCAAAAGCGGGAAAATCAATAGCAAGGTGTGTCTTTGAATATGCAAAGTGCAATAAAAAACACGGTTCAAAGGAACGGTGTACGTCCTTTGAACCGTGAAATTGTATGCTTTAGTTTACGATATCATGCTTGCAGATGGTGCAGGTGACCGAGCCCGGGGTGAAGGTGTGGTTTCCCTTTTCGGTCTCGCCGCAGCTCTTGCAGGTGCGCTCGTGATACGTATTGTACGAGGAATAATCGGACCAGTCGTGACCCGTGGCGGGGATCTCGTATATGAAGCCCGCGCCGCACACGGTACAGTGGCGGGTGATAGAGCCTTCGTACTTGCAGGTGGGCTCGGTGCGCGCTCCGTCCGTCAGCTTGTGACCCGGGGCGGGGACGGTCTCCGTTTTAGTCTCGCCGCATACGGAGCATTCGTATTTGATCCAACTCTCCTGCTCGCAGAGAACGACGGGGGAGGACTCCTTTTCTGTCCAGGAGTGCTCGTGTGCTTGGGTTTCTGCAGGCTTGGTGTCAGCCTCGGTCTCGGGTGCGCTCGTTGCGGGTG
>JAZMZS010000241.1:0-6617 GCA_045586105.1 Eubacteriales bacterium
AGTAAGGCTAACACCTTACTGATTTCAACCATAATTCCGTACTCCCCATTCGCATTCCGGATTTTATTGTTTATCTTGCAACAGTCGAAGAAATATGATAGAATTAGAGTAACTATCATCAGAGAGGTATAAATCAGTGAAAATCTTATTCTTAGGCAACAGTCATACCTATTATAACGATCTCCCTGCCCTTTTTAAAAAAATATGCAAGGAATGCGGCAAGGACGTGGAGGTAAATATGCTTGCACAGCCCGGTGTTACCTACGGCTGGCATCTCGGTCAGTATACAGACCTGCGCTTTGCTCTGGTGCAGGGCGGTTATGATTACATAATTATGCAGCAGGCGGCTCACGAGCCCTGTCCCTCAAAGGAGGAGACTATCGCTGACGCAGGCAGAATAATAGAGATGGCAAGAGCACAGGGCACACAGGTTATTCAGACTCTGCCCTGGGCAAGGGTGGATATCCCCGAGGAATTTGAGAAGATGAAGGATATCTACTATACTCTTTGTGATAAGTATTCGGTTAAGCTCAATCCTGTGGGACACGTGTTTGAGGATATAATAAAGAATAACCCCGATATACGTCTTCATTGGTTTGACTCAGCCCACGCAGGTCCTTACGGCAGCTATGCAAACGCCCTCTGCACGTATATGACCGTTTTCGGTACAGCTCCCCAGGGCGCGTCGGATGAGAGCTACGATATGTATCCCGTAGACGGAGAGGGTGCCGTTTGCGATAAGAACAAGCTCAAGGTTTCTTTAGATTCCGACAAGGCACAGCGTATCAGAAATGCCGTGCTTGAAATATTTAACAAAGGGGTTTTTGCTTTATGAAAAGGATCAAAGAATGGTTCAGTCTTCAAATCTCAAAAAATCCGGGAAGAATGGTGCTTCTGACAATACTGATATTTAATATCCTGTTCTTTTTCTTTTCGGCTGTTATAATAAGCAATCTTTCTCTTGACGGTACAGAATCCATGGGAATACTGGAAGCGTCATTTTGTACTCTCACTATGATACTCGATCCCGGCTGTATACAGTTCGTTATAGCAGACATCGGCGCTGCAGGTATTTCCATAGTTCTCGCCTGTCTTGTTATCGTTCTTATCGGTATGATCAGCTTCACAGGCGCGGTGATCGGTTATATAACCAATTATATTTCCCATTTTATAGACCATGCCAACCAGGGTAACAGAAGACTGAATATCTCAGGACACGCCGTTATACTCAACTGGAACACCCGTGCCTCCGAGATTATAAACGACCTGCTGTACTGCTCCGGCAAGCAGAAGGTAGTCGTGCTGACAGGCTCAGGAAAGTCCGATATAGAAAAAGAGATAGAAGAGCGAATTACAGATACCGTCATCCGTGAAAATCAGGCACTAAAAGCTTCCTGCTCCGATATGAATCCGATAATACGTTTCTTTCACGTCAGAAAGCACCGTTTCAAGAGAAATGTGACCGTTCTTGTCAGAGAGGGTGATGTTTTTTCCTCAAAGCAGCTTCACGACATTTCCCTTGAGCATGCAAGAATGACCATCATTCTCGGAAACGACGTAAACAATACCATCTGTAAATTTGAGCACAAGGAACGGCTGGAGGACTCCTCCCGAGGCAATGCCCAGACGGTCAAGACACTGATGCAGGTATCGGATATAACGGGTGCTGAATATTCTGATGACAATCAGAAAATTATAGTCGAAATAACCGACCCCTGGACCGCAGAGCTCGTTGACCGTATAATACAGGCGAAGCAGGTTGACGGCAAATGTAATATAGTTCCCGTTAACGTTAACCAGATACTGGGACACATACTCTCCCAATTCTCACTGATGCCCGAGCTTAACCACGCATACAGGGAGCTTTTTTCCAACAAGGGAGCAGCCTTCTATACAAAAGAGGGTAGCTGTAACAGTGAGATTGACTACATCCGCTCATATATGAGGGATCACAAACACGCGATCCCCCTTACGTTTATGAACTCGAGCGGTAAAAGCTACGGATATTATGCAGCTGCCTGCGAGGAAGATATCGATAAGGTAACTCCCATACTGAGATCTGACTACAAAGTAAGTATTAACCGCAATTATTGGATAGAGCGCAAAAACATCATCATTCTGGGTCACAACAGCCGTTGCCGTGATATAATGGATGGTTTCGTCGCCTTCAGACAGGAGTGGCACTACCGCGACAGAGATGACGAAATAGTCCGCATAATAGTTATAGACGATGAAAAACATCTTGAAAAAATGGATCACTATAAGGATTATCCCTTCGTCATCAAGACAGTCTCTGCTCAGATATATGACAAGGAGCTGATATGTGACACTATAAACGAGTTCGTATCCGCAAACGAGGAAGATACCAGTATACTTATACTCTCGGACGATTCCGCGCTCAACGAGGATATTGACGCCAACGCTCTTGCAAACCTGATATACGTTCAGGATATAATCAACGAAAAGATCAAAACGATCCCGGATTTTGATAAGGAAAGTATTGACGTGATCGTCGAGATCATCAATCCCAAGCATCACGATGTTGTCAACTCCTACAGCGTCAACAACGTTGTCATCAGTAACAGATATATCAGCAAGATGATAACCCAGATAGGAGAAAAAGAGGCTCTGTTTAACTTCTACACTGACATTCTGACTTATGACTCGGATAACAGTGACGTATTTGAGAGCAAGGAAGTATACATAAAGAAAGTAAGCAGATTCTTTGATCAGGTGCCTGAACCTGCTACGGCAGAACAATTTATACGGGCTGTATACAATGCATCCGTAGTAGAGGGACTCTCCGAAGAACAGCAAAACACGGCAATAGTCCTGGGTTATGTTAAGCCGGGCGGAAAAATGGTGCTGTTCAGCGGCGACCACGCTAACACTAAGGTTAAATTAGATAAAAAGGACAAGCTGATAGTTTTCAGTAATCATTGATATGAAAAGACTTTTTGTACTATTAATTTGCACCGTAATGCTTATATCCTCCTGTACATCCGACTCATCCCCCTCCTACAGCTACGACCCTCCCGGGATAGTCCCCGAGGACACGGCAGATTCAACGACCGCTACCTCCCCGTCGGTCGTTTCAGATACAGAGGACCGTGACAACGATACGGATTCCTTGCTCCTCGATATGGAATCCGAGCTTGTATTTTCCGAGACGGACGCTTCTCCTGCGGTATCGGTTTCAGCCGACAGCGCTGCTGCGCTTGCCGAATACGTTAAGGCTATGAGTAAGGAATACCGCTTCAGCGATCTGTATTATACCGAGGAAGCGTATAAGCGAATGACAGAGCCCTTTGACAAGGTCGACAGACACCGCTTCTCCGCCCTCACCGAGGAGGGCACTCTTACTGCCGAGCATCTCTTCGAGCTGGTAAAAAGAAATAACGCCGAATACTTAAAGGGCAAGGACTTTGCGGTAAGAATGTCATCAGCACCCAAGGATAAGACCATCAAGGAGTTCTGCGCTGTCATCGTTGACACCACCAATAAAATGCTGCAGAGATATCCCGATATCGACCGTGACAGAGTCTACTGTAATCTGGGTAACCTTAAAATAGTGAACTTTGCGGGAATGCTTTCCTTTGCCGAGGTCACCGCCGATCTTGTAATGAAGGTGGGCGAGGGCAACAGAGAAATGTCAACCATAGCCACAGGCGGAGAGGACAGATATGCCGATATCATCGCCCACGAGACTATGCACGTCATACAGGTAGGATGTGTCTGTGAGAAGATAGAGAACTGCAACCGCCGCTGCGGTATATTCAAAAGATACGATGATTTTGAGGCAAATACAGCTAATATTGCCTGGATGTTCGAGGGTGGCGCTGAGAGAAGCGTATGTAACCTCACGCAAAGACCTCCTGTCACCTACACTACCATGATAGGCTACATCTGTTCACTTGACCTTGCCTGTATGCTCAGGGACGAAGTAAGCCCCGACTGCATGGAGACAATAGCGTTTTATGAAGACCCCCGGCGCCTCTTCTCACTATTTGACTGTGAAAGTGAGGAGGAATATGCCGAGATAGTGAATATGCTTATCTCCATACACGTTATACAGGCTAATGACGAGGGAATACAGAACGCATACGGCGAAAGGTACTCTCTGGATATGACCGACGATAATAACGTCAACCACTTCTACAGACTTCTCAAGCCCGAGATCTGCCGCACTATGTCAAAGGTCTTCTACCGTAATCTGGCAGAGCTGCTGGCTTCGGGAAAGCAGATCACCGCAAACGATCTCTGCTATATGATAAATCTCTTTGAGACGTCTATCGGAGTGCACCTGAGACTCTCGGATTCTGCGGTTGCCGAAACAAACGCAGACTTTATCGAGGAATACAGAGCGCTCAGAGCATTGCTGTTTGACGCTGTAAATACCGAGTGCGGCGTGGATATGGCATCCGCCTACGGTTCGTACAGAGTGCTTAACGCTACCGACTGCGCAAATGCCTCTATGAGCTGGAACACAGCCGAGAAGAATAAATTTATGCTGGATCGTACTGTGTATCACGGTATGAATATGGAGATCAGGATAGGCTAAAACAACCGTGTTCGTCAGAATATACGGTAATGACAAAAAACAGGATTCTGAAAAGATGGATAAAAAAGTATTATTGTTATTTGCAAAAAGAATATTCAACCGCAGTCACATCACCAAGGCTACTTATAACCTTAATCAGTTAAAGCAGATACTCATAGCGCAAAATGCGCCAAATGACTGTATAAGATTGATCGTTGATATGATCGACAGCGCACCTGAAATGGCGTTAGCTGCCCAAAAAGATGTTTTAACCGAAGAGGATGTAAAGATAGCTAAAAGAAGAGCGGACGAACGCAAGTTCAGAGAAGAGGCTGCCAGCAAGTACTGCAGGTGTTGTTGATATGAAATACTACATAGATGATTCTTTCGTTGTCTGCGGCGACACGCTTATTAACTACAGCGGTTCCCACAAGGCACTTACATTTCCCCCACACTTTGCCGGCTCTACCGTTTCGGTTATAGGCGAAGGTGCATTTATGTATTCCGACGATACAGAGTGCATATTTCTGCCATGGGGAATAAGGACTATAGCCAAAAATGCATTTTCTAACTGCCAAAAGCTGACCAGTCTTTTTGTCCCCTCGACTATTCAAACCGTCAACCGCTCTGCCTTAATTAACACCAATCTGCGCGATATTACAGTATGGGACATAAAACTGGATGCAAACGAATACCACAGTCTTATACATAACGCAAACCGCACACCCGAAGGAATATGTGTTATGCGCAGTATGCCGAGAAATATAGAATCCATTAACATATTACTCACCGCGTTGGCACAATTAGAGTTACCTGTCGGCATATTGCCTGCTCTCAACATCCCCTCCAATATTCCCGCCCTGTTTCATCTGGTCGACTCGGACGAAGCAGTCGGTAAATTCTCTATGAGCAAAAACATATTCGTAATCGGATTTGATACCCCGTCCGTCCCTGATACGGAGGACCATATCTTTTATAATTATACGAAAAAGATCGATAACGGGTATTATAACAAAACTGCCGAGCAGTATAATGACAAAAACGTAAGAACCGAAAACCTGCTGAGAAGCAAAAAAACCGTAATACTCACCTTCGATAATGCCAATACAAGACAGGAAAACGGCATATTCACCATTAACGCCACACTCAGAATCGGACATTTCTTCTGGCAGTCGGCGCAGCCTGTTATGTATGATGACAAAAAGTATTACGTATACAGAAGACACTACCTGAACGGCAATGCCGATATTGAATATATCCGCCGTGATATAGCTGTATATTCAGACGAAGGTGTTGTAAACAACAGATCGGAGGCAATGAACGTATATGCAAAATACAAGCTCCTGTCTATCCTGTAACGGATTTCCCAAAACAAGAAGGGTGAAGGTCCTCGGTAAGGAGATCTGTCTGAGAAACTATATATGTTCATCCGACGGTATCAACTATAAACCAAAGCCCGAACAGATTAAGATGCAGTTAACCATCTGCCCTACCTCCTATTGTGAAGCGTCCTGTCCCTTTTGCATTGCAAAAAACACAAGGGAAAAGAAGCTTCTCGACGTCAAAAAGCTGGAGGTATGCCTGAGACGGTTGCAGGAGGAGGAGCTTATAAGAGGTATATCCTTTACAGGCGGCGAGCCCTTCACAGACGTAGGGCTTCTAAACGAGATCATAAATATGATATTCGACATATTCGGGAAAAGCATGGAGATCTCGGTTACCACAAACGGCACCTATCTTCATAAGCTTCACGAGATCGAGATGCTGTCCTACCTTGATGCACTTCATATAAGCCGCCATCATTATGATGACTCTGTCAACGCCGGATTGTTCGGTGTGCCGGTACCCACCAAAGCCCAACTCAGCGATATTCTTCATTCGGTGAGCTACAGAGACCTGTTCGTTCTGAACTGTATGCTGTTGAAGGATCATATCGGCACAAAGGAGGACGTCCATACCTTTATGGACTTCGCCATAGAGGTCGGTGCCGCTAAGGTGGCGTTTATAACCTGTACGCCCGTTAACGCATATACAGAAAAGCAGAGAGTAGACTATACCGAGGTGCTTCGCAAGGACG
>JAZMZS010000242.1:0-5655 GCA_045586105.1 Eubacteriales bacterium
ACTTATTTTGTAGTCAGGCTTTATTGTTTTAATAAAAATATTAGAAAATTTCTTTTCCTTCCTTGTATGCTTGTTTTGCCTCGTTTAGGCTCATTATGTTTTCTTGGTTTTTATCGTCTGGATACATTTCTTGAATAAACCAATGTGTCCAGTTACATACAGGGCATAATTCATGTAATTCTGTAAAAATATGTTTTTTACATACAGGACATAATACTTTTTCTTCCATTATAGTTTCTTCCTCTTTTCTTTACTACGTTATCATATCAAGACAAACCATGATTTCATGCGCCTGCCTTTTCTTTTTCTAATTTTTCAATGTATACTCGTGTCTCCATTGCTATTTCCACAATTTTAACAAGTTCTTCAAAACTGTTTTTAATAACAAAATATGCATCCTCAGTTTCAATCTTTTCTATCAGCTCCAGTTTTATAAAGGTCCGAGTGAATTCCGCACCTTCTTCCTCGGAGCAACCTAATATCCCTTGAATTGCTTTACCTTTTATCACTTGATGCTTTTTGAATTTATCACCTACACAGCTTACAATATCGAGCGTATTCGGGTGCAGCTCTATAAAAGCCATAAAATCTCCGAAGCTCTTTGTTTCTTCGCAGATATACTCTACCATAAAAGCAAATATCTCTTTAATAGATCGAATATCATCCGTGTTTTCGGGAATCACGGCAAAAAAATCATTTATCTCACTATCAAAAATCTCTGCCAGCTTAGGCAAAAAATCAATTGAAGGCAAAGCCTCCCCCTTCTCCCACTTGGATATTGATTGAGGCGATATGTTTAAATAATCGGCAACCTGCTTTTGAGAAAGCCCCTTCGTCAATCTGATTCTTTTGAAATTTTTATTGAACATTATTTTTTCCTCCGTTTGTTCATGACATAATTATATATCAATATGAGTTCTCAGTCAATTTCCGGATAAGATATAAAGATCTCAACCGCAGGTTGATTTGTCCTTGTTCGCTGAATACTTACAGATACTCAGCTTGCAGAATACCTGCCCGCATCTGTATTTTCCGTCACAATGACATCCCCTTCTATGACCTTTGGTACGTAAAAGCGCTTTTGATGATAGCTCTCGATCTTTCTCACCTGACCGAGAAGCTGGGTCATGTTGTTGATAAACTTTTTCATCTGCGGATCGTCAAAGAAATCCACGATCGGCTCCAGCTCCTCGACTGCATCCTTGTGGTTACGGCGCGCCTGTCTGTTCGAAACGAGCTGTGTAGCTATTTTGCTGCGCTCACGGTAGCTCAGATCCTCAAGCTCAAGCTTGTGTAAATAATCCTGAGTTATGCGTTCCTCGTTTTTCATTGCCTCAAGGTTGTAATTATAATCCTCCCTTGAATTCTCAACAAAATCCAAAAAATCCTTGATTATCTGCGAGGGATATCTCTGTTGCTTTTTCATGGCCGCTTCTCCTTTTTTATTTCGGAAAACTTACGCTCTCCTTTTCTTTGTCTTTATTATACAGCGGCTCGTGTACGATAAGCGGTACTCGAGAAAAGTCTTTTTAGAAAAACAGTCGCAACTTCCCGTGCGGCAAAAAAGCCTATGCTTCAAAACGAAGCATAGGCTTTCACTTGTATCTTTACTTTTGTTCGGGCTTACTCAGCCTTTTTCTTCTTTGCTACAACTACAACAACTACAACCACAACAGCTACAGCCACAACGCCGCAAATGACCCATACGATGGGGCTGATACCGCCGTCCTGAACGGGAGCTGCGGGAGCATTGGTGGTTTCGGGTGCCTTGCTGTCTGCAGGTGCCTTGGTGGCTGCAGGAGCCTTTGTGGTCTCGGGAGCCTTGGTAGTCTCGGGTGCCTTAGTAGTCTCGGGAGCCTTGGAAGCCTCGGGTGCCTTGGTAGTCTCGGGAGCGGGCTCGGTCTCTGCAGGAGCAGTTCCGCGTAGAATGTTGCCGTTCTCGTCTATAACAGCGCCCTTGAACTCAGCGAACATCTCATCCTTTACGAGCTCACCCTCATAAACAGCCTTGTCCATAACGATGATACCATCTCCGGTGTACTTACCGAAGCCTGCGGTGTGCAGATATGCATATCCGCCTGCGTTTACGTTAAGTACCATGGCCTCGGGAGCGTCGGTCATCTTGAGGATCTTGCAGGTATCCTTGATAACGAGATTTGCGCCTGCATTTACGCTCATAACACTGGTACCTTTGTGGCTGAAGGCCTGTCCGAGAGCGCCGGTCTCGGTTCTCTCAATAATATCGATCTTGTCAAATATGTAATCACCGTCAAAGCCGCATACATGGTTCGAGAAGATCATGAACATACCGATCTGAGTACCGTTGCCGTAAGCATCTCCCTCCTTCTCGGGAGCGACCTCGAGAGTACCCTGGTATCTCTTGTTGTTCTTCTCGTCAAAAGCGGTGATGGTTACAGGACCCTCGCACTTAGGGAATGTATAATCAACACCGATGTATCCCTTACCGGGGATAATAACGGTTCCGCCCGAGTACTGAAGGTTGGGCATAAGTCCTCCCCATGTAGCGAAAGCCTGGTCGGGCGATGTTCCGCTGTGACCGTTGTCGGACTTAATGCCGCTCTCAGCGGTACTTCCGTAATAAATATACCACGCGGGCATTACGGTAACGGGGATAGACTGAGGCTCAGCGGGAACTGTAAGAGCCGATGCACCGACAGCTCCGAGTGCCACGAAGGGGATCGCCATAAGAGCTACCAGAATCAACGATATTATCTTTTTCATAATAATATCTCCTTTCATGAAATACAATTATCACCAAACGGTGATATATATATTGCTATATATATTCTATCATTTGGCAAAAAACTTTTCAATGCAAAAATCAATGTATTTTTTACACTCGTTTTTAATAATTGCATTATTCTTTTTGGTTATCTTGCACAAAAAAGGTACCTATTAGCGCCAAATCCACAGACCGCCTATGTAAAAAAGTGCCTGACGGCACTCTGCTACGCTCCAACCCCGCTGTCATCCTCGAACGAAACGAAGTGTAGTGAAGAAAGCGACTCGCTTCGCTCGCATGCATTCCGACTACGCATGTATAAGTTCCACCAACCAAATCAAAGATTTGGGGTCTCTCTTATCTGAGCGGGAAGAAATAGTATCGTTTCAAACTACTCGCCCTCAGATCCTTCGGTCGCTTCGCTCCCTCGATGATGACAGGGCGGATGGGATTTTGCGCATACAAAAAATGCGCAATTTCCTATGCAACAAAAAACAAGCAGAGCACACTGCCCTGCTTGGTTTTTTATGTGAATGATGATGACTAAATATTTGCGCTGATGCTATGCGCTTTAATTCCAGCCCGCGAGCTTCTGAATGATCTCAATAATATCGCGGTTGGTGATAACGCCGTCAAAGTTCGTATCCATAAGCGAAGTGTCGGCATCAGTATACCATCCAGACATTACACGGACAGCAAAGGATACGTCGCTGTTGGACAGCGCTCCGTCACCGTCAGCATCGCCCGATACCGCTCTGCCGTACTCCGTTTCGGAGCAGGCACCGCACTGCCTCGATCTGAAGCCGTCCTGAGTTGCCGACGGCATCATGAGGATCTCCCACGCTCCCCAAGAGTGCCCGAGTGCGCCAAGCTCCTTGTAGGTCGTGTAGTCACACTTCGAGCAGGTGACGTATTCTGTCCAGCCCGATTCGGTACATGTGGGCGCTTTGCCCTCGTGGATCTCCTCGTCATGGCTCGCTTCGACAATATCGGTCTGCCTGTGATTGCATACCGAGCACGTCCTTATCTGAAGTCCGTTCTGTGTACACGTAGAAGCAACCGCCACCGTCCATTCTCCGAAGCTGTGTCCGAGTGCGGATATCTCGTTGTAAGTGGTATAGCTGCATCTCGAACAGGTAACGTATGCATTCCAGCCAAGCTCAGTACATGTGGGGACTTTTGCCTCGTGCTGTATTTCGATATGCCCTGCGGGAATCGCAATGCTTTCTGTTTCTTCACAGAAAGCGCAGCTCCTTGTCATTATTCCGTCTTCCGTGCAGTCAGCCTCCTTTGCCGTCTCCCAGCTGCCGAAGCTATGCTCGGACGCAACGCTTACCGTAAAGCCTGCAAGGATCGTATCCTCGTTTGTGACCGCATTCCACTGACACTGCGTTCCGTTGAAGGTTACGTCAGCGAGGCTTGTGCAGTTATAAAATGCATTTTCGCTGATGTTTTCAATTCCGGCATTGAAGGTAACACTTGTGAGGTTTTCGCATGCACTGAATGTATACGCTTCAATGGTCTTCACTCCCGAGGGAATGGTCACGCTCGTCAAAGACGTGCAACCGCTGAATGCACGTTTGCCTATAGAAGTCACGCTTTCGGGAATGATGATGCTTGAAAGAGCGGTGCAATCGCTGAACGCCTGCCCACCGATAGAAGTAACACTATCGGGTAAGATGATGCTCGAAAGGGCAGTACAACCATAGAATGCATAATCACTTATAACCGATACACTTGCATCTGTGGGTATAACACTGTTTTTACAACCGGCAATAAGTGTCTTGCTTGCAGTTTCAATGAGGCAATTCCCGTTACTGTGATAAATGGTATTGTTAGCATCAACCGCAATGCTTTCAATACTTGAGCAACCCATAATTACACACTTGCCAATATTTGTAACACTTGACGGGATGCTGATACTCTTAAGACCTGCGCAACGCAAAAATGCATAGTTATTAATCGTCGTCACACTCGACGGAATGGTGATAGTTTGGAGACTTATACAATCACAGAATGCGTACTTATCTATAATCTTACACTTACTTCCCGCCTCAAAAACCACCTCAATTATATTAGCCGAAACAGTTTGATCACGAATAGAGCTGAACAGACCGAAAGGTATACACTCTGCATCTTTCCCTATCGTCACCTTAATTCCATCTCCATAACGTCCTGCGTTGTAAAACGCATGGTTACCAGTCCGATTGGTCATATTGGATGCATTAAAGTAGATGCGCTCAAGAGCAGTGCAATCTGCAAATGCACTACCTTCAATACTTGTTACACACAATGGAATGTTTATACTCATAAGGCTTGTACAACCTGAAAACGCTGCTAAGCCAATACTCGTCACAGTCGAGGGGAGCTCTATTCTTTCAAGTCTTGTACAGTTAGAAAATGCTTGATCTTCGATGTTAATAAGCCCCGACGAAAAAATGATGCTCTTCATATCAGAACAATATGCAAACGCATACTCACCTATAGTCTCGCATACACCGCCCGCCTCAAAAGATACCTCGGTTAGCTTCGGATGTGCTCCATTGGGGAAGAATAAATATGACGGAATGTACTCTACATCTTTACCTATAGTTACCTTTACTCCGTTGCCGGATATTCCGGTGCCACGGAATACATAATTGTTGTGCTCCAAACCATCCATATTCTTGGCATTGAAGTATATACTCTCAACGCCTGTGCATTCCGCAAACGCATAATTGCCGATGCTTGTCACACTTTCAGGGATATCGATGCTTACGAGATTTGTGCAGCCGTAAAATGCTCGCTCGTTGATTGCGGTAACATCGTCAGGGAGAACAATACTCGTCAGTCCGGAGCAGCCATAGAAAGCTCCGTACAGAATATTTCCGCCTGTGACGGTAACCGACTTCAAACTCTCGGGTATGTAATAG
>JAZMZS010000243.1:0-10807 GCA_045586105.1 Eubacteriales bacterium
TGCTCGACGAGCCGACAAACCATCTTGACATCGACACTCTGACATGGCTCGAGGGATATCTGTGCGCTTACAAAAAGACGCTGATGGTGATCTCGCATGACAGATATTTTCTCGACAAGGTAACGAACAAGACGCTCAGAATTGAGAGATGCAGAGCCAAGCTCTACCCCGGCTCTTATTCAAAGGCAACAGAGCTCTACGAGGCAGAGCGTGAATTCAACGAAAAGCAATACAAGCTCCAGCAAGCGGAGATAGCACGCATCAAGGCTCACATCGAGCAGCAGCGCTCGTTTGGGCGAGAGCGAAACTTCGTTACTATCCGAAGCCGTGAAAAGGCGCTGGCAAGGATGAAACTTGTCGAAAAGCCTCAAGGAGATCTCAAGGATATAAGAGTATCCTTCAATTCCGCTCCCGAGGGCGGAAACGAGGTCCTTCGGGCAAGGGATCTCTGCATGGCGTTCGGAGAAAAACGCCTCTTCTCGGACGTAAGCTTTCTTATCAAGCGCGGGGAGCGTGCGTTCTTTGTCGGTCCTAACGGAACGGGAAAGTCAACCCTGATGAAGATAATTATGCGCGTTCTCTCCCCTGTTTCCGGACAGATAGAGGAAGGCAGCAACATAAAAATAAGCTATTACGATCAGGAAAACCAAGGGCTTGATCTCTCAAACACGGTCATCGACGAGCTGTGGAACGCTTACCCCAAGATGAAGGAAACAGAGGTCAGAAGTAAGCTTGCGCTGTTTCTGTTTACTGGAGAGGATGTATATAAATCCGTATCTTCCCTGTCGGGCGGAGAGCGGGCAAGGCTGACACTGTGCAAGCTCGTATTGTCTGGTTCAAATCTGCTCGTTCTCGACGAGCCGACCAATCACCTCGACATCGGCTCAAGGGAAGCACTTGAGGAAGCGATAAACAACTATAACGGTACGGTTATAGCCGTATCTCACGACAGATACTTTATCGACAAGCTTGCAACGAGACTGCTTGAGCTCGTTCCGGTAGAGGACGGCGGAGGAATAATAAGCTATCCTCTGTCTGTCGACGGCGGTTACGATGAATACCGTGATATGAGGGCGAGGAAAAAAGCGGAAGCAGAGCAAGCATCCAAGCAAAACGAGATCGAAAGCTCCTCAAAGCAGGACTACAGGGCAGCCAAGGAGGAGCTTGCTGCAAAGCGCAAAGCAGAGCGGCAAAGAAAGAAAAACGAAGAGCGCGCCCTTGAGCTCGAATCGGAGATCGAAAAGCTCCAGAAGGAATTGTTTGGTGAAGCCGCAACGGACTACGTGCTTGCAGCAGAGATACAGACAAGGATCGACAATGCCGAGGAAGAGCTGATGACGATCTACGAAGCTCTTGAGGAGTAAGATTTCCTTCTCTGTCATAACCGCAAAATACTGACACTTTAAATCAAAAAAACGATACAGACTTTCGGTCTGTATCGTTTTTTATTTTGGATCGATAATTATTATCAGAAGCGTCTTCTGCCGTAGTTACCAAGCATAGGATTGTTCTGAGGGGTATTCTCCTCCTGTCTCGAGTTTCTCTGATTGAGAATAGTGAGGATCTCGTTAAGCTCGGAATTGGAGAGGTGTCCGCCGTCGGCATCGTCCGAGCCGACCTCTTCTATCTCATCAACGACAGGCTGTGCGGGCTTTGCGGGAGCCGCGGGAGCTACGGGCTGAGCCTTTGCAGCTGCATTATATGCATTTCTCGCAGTCTTGCCTGCTTCGGGAATGTCCTTCTTGTCAAAGCCGGTTGCAATGATGGTAACACGCATTTCGTCCTCAAGCTCGGGATCGAATGCAACACCCCAGATGATGTTTGCATCGGGATGAGCCTCGCTTGTGATCATTGCGGATGCGGTATCGATATCCTCAAGTCCGATATCGGGAGATGCGGTGATAGATACGAGAATTCCGCGGGCGCCGTCGATAGAGGTCTCGAGCAGGGGGCTGGAGATAGCAGCCTTCGCCGCAAGCTCTGCCTTGTCCTTTCCGCTTGCAGATCCGATACCCATGTGAGCGTAGCCTGCGCCCTTCATAACAGAGGTAACGTCAGCAAAGTCGAGGTTGATGTATGCGGTCACGTTAACAAGCTCGGATACGCTCTGTACTCCTCTGCGGAGAACGTCGTCTGCGATCTCAAATGCATTAACAAGGGTGATCCTTGTGTCGGAGACCTGCTTAAGTCTCTCGTTGGGGATTATGATAAGAGAGTCAACATAGTCACGAAGCTGTGCGATACCTGCCTCAGCCTGCTGCATTCTGAGCTTACCCTCGAATGCAAAGGGCTTGGTTACGATACCTACAGTAAGGATATCCATCTCTCTTGCTATTCTTGCAATAATAGGAGCGGCACCCGTACCTGTTCCGCCTCCCATACCTGCGGTTACGAATACCATGTCAGCACCCGAAAGAGCCGCCTTGATCTCCTCAACGCTCTCCTCAGCCGCTCTCTGTCCAACCTCGGGCTTTGCTCCTGCGCCGTGACCCTTGGTGATCTTTTCGCCGATTGCGATCTTGTTGGTTGCATTAGACTTTATAAGAGCCATCTGGTCGGTATTTATCGCAAGGAACTCTACTCCCTTGATGCTCTCTGCTACCATTCGGTTAACAGCGTTATTTCCGCCGCCACCGATACCTACTACCTTTATATTAACATTGCTTGTCATATGCTCTTCGCTAAACATTGGCATTTTTATATTCCTCCATTACACATAATGATCCTATTTTCTACTACTATCTATAATAATACTTAAAAAATGTTAAAAAAGCAAGATGTTTTTTGAATTTTATTGCAAAAAATGATCATTTTTACGTTTTTTTCACTTGATATCCTCAACTCTGTCATAAGGGATGATGCTCTGCTGCTTCAAATCGGTAATATCGACCGAAGCGGCGGCGGCATTTTTTACTCTCTCGCTCTTCATTATCTGATTAAGTGTCTGCATTTTCAGCTTCATTTCCCCTTCGCTGTATTTCCCGAAGGAAACGAAGAACCTGTCCTCGCAGTTCATTTTGATGCTGAAATAGTCATCAAGCGAAACGCTGACGACCTTCTGCTCGATATCAACAAGCTCGAGCGCTTCTATGACACCTGTAATATGCTCTGTTCTCTCATCGAGAGTAAATTCAACATAACTTCCTTTAAGTGCGCGAACTACACGCGGAAGCTCAAGCATGATCTTCTCTTCTCCCCAGATATTTTCGTCTGCAACCTCAAGCACCTTGAGATCCGGAGCTATCAGGATGTATTTTTCAAGCTGAGTGATGACATAACTTGTCCGATACTCGGTTACCCTGATATTCACGGTCGATGGGTAGGTTCTCGACACCTCTGCGCTTCTTACATACGGAAAACTTGTTACTATATGCTCCTCAATTTTCGAAGCGGGAAACGAAAACATGAACTCTCCGATCGATATACCGCAGTTCCCTGTCAGCTGCTCTGCTGTGTATATTTCGTTTCCTTCAACCGAGACCGTCTCGACCTTGAACAGCGCTCTCGCAGAAAAAAACAACAATACGAATGCAATGGCAAGTCCGACCAGAATAATAAAAACTCTCAGGGCGCTGATCCTGTTATGTCTGAGAAGCGTTTGCTCCTCATAGAGAACATCCTCGCCCATTATTTGCTTTTCTTTTTCTCTTTTACGGTAATTTCCGTTATATTTCACTTCTTATTCTCACCTACAAGTGTGATTATTTCGTCATAGATCCTCTTGTTCGCATCAGAGAGTGCAAATTTGCGGATCGCATCAGACATTCTCATGCATCTCTCAGGATCGGCAAACAAGCGCTCTATTTCATCGTTCATTTTGTCTGCATTATAGTCGCTCTCCTTTATGAGAATAGCGGCATCCGCATCCGAGAGGACCTTTGCATTCTTATACTGATGATTGTTCGTTACGTTAGGTGACGGAACAAGTATACAGTTCTTTCCCTTGAGCGAAAGCTCTGAGACAGTCATCGCTCCCGCGCGGCTGATAACGAGATCCGCCGCTGACATTACAACAGGCATGTTATATATGTATTCTCGAAGCTCCAGGTGCGGATACTTATCAAGTCCGCGTGCTTCAAATTCCGCCTTTATACTCTCATACTCTCTGCTGCCCGCTGCATGGATGACACGAATATCGGGATGATCCTTCGCATACTTATCCATATACTCGAGCATTGTCATATTTATCGCATGCGCACCGAGGCTTCCGCCGTAGGAAACTATTACCTTTTTTACACTTTCGTCAATACCGAGCTCTTCTCTTGCACGCTCTCTGTCATAAACCTCAAAGGATGCTCTTAGAGGATTTCCGACATGTATGAGCTTTTCCTTATGCTTGAGGTGCTGCTCGGTATCCTTAAAATTCAAAAAGATCTTGTCGCAGTAGCTCTCAAGGCGCTTTGTCGCAACGCCCGGAACCGCGTTTGATTCGTGAATGGCTGTAGCTACACCCATTCTTGATGCCGCAACAAGTATAGGCCAGCATACATATCCGCCCGTTCCGATAACTACGTCGGGCTTGAATTCACGCACTATCTTCTTCGCTCTGATGGGTGACACGAGAGCAAGCCACGCAGTCCTGATATTCGAGGGGGACAGAGAGCGTCTTATTCCCTGAATATCGACATGGTACATTTTATAGCCTTCCTTGCCGACAAGCTGATTTTCCATTCCCTTCGGCGTTCCTACAAAAGCTATCTCCGCATCGGGGATGTTTTTCTTTATTGTAGCCGCAATAGCAAGAGCGGGATTAACGTGTCCGCCCGTTCCGCCGCCTGTCATTAGCACTCTCATGTTCATTCTCCTTTAGTCAGGTCATTTTCTTATATATGAATACTTTGAAATAGCAAGCAGTATTCCCATCTCGATAAACAAAAGTATCAGAGATGAACCTCCGTAGCTGAAAAACGGAAGTGATATTCCCGTATTCGGGATCGAATTGGTTACAACGGCAATATTGAGTATTACCTGTATTGCGACCTTTGCTGTTATGCCGAAGGCTACGAGTCCCGAATATGCATCGGGTGCTTTTTTTGCTATCGTAAAACCGCGCCATACGAGTAGCGCAAACAGTAATATTACAGCAAGAGCCCCGAGAAAACCGAGCTCCTCGCATACTATGGTAAAAATAAAGTCATTCTGAGGCTGTGAAACATAGCTGTACTTCTGTCTTGATCCGCCAAGACCCAGTCCCCAAAAGCCGCCCGATCCTATTGCGTTCATTCCCTGCAGGGTCTGCCATCCGCCGTCAAGCGGATATTTTGCAGGGTCGAGCCATATGTCTATCCTTCGCTTTGTATAATCCGTAAGAAATGCAAACGCACCTACAGCGCCTCCTGCTATTCCTATGATACCGCCGAGAAGTGCTCCGTTTGCACCCGACACGTACATTACAGTAAGACCGATGCAGCCGAGAATTATGATACCCGAAAGATGCCTCTCCAGAAGCACAAGTCCGACGATCAGCGCAATGATGCATCCGGGAAAAAATATTCCGTATAGGAAGTTTGCCTTCCACCATGCCTTTTTCTCTCCGCCCCTTTTAGCGGGGTTTTTCGAGATCATGCTCCACTTTTTGTATCTCATTCCCTCCTGGAAGGTGGTATAGTACCAGGCGAGCATCATGACAAGGGTGAGCTTGGCAAGCTCGGAGGGCTGAAATGATATTCCGAACAACTCGATCCATCGCTGCGCACCGCCTGCCGCAAATCCGAGAATAAGAACAACGAGAAGCAAGCCTATCGTCGCTGCATAAGCTGCAGGTGTCCAGAACTTATAGAAGGACGGCTTTGGAATAGTAGCAATAAACATGAACACAAAACCGATCGCAACGAATATGATCTGTCTTTTAATAAAATAATAGCTATCACCGAATCTGGTCTGCGCATCTGCGTAGCTTGCGCTGAATACCATTACGGATCCGAAGCATATAAGTATCATCACCACGACAAGCAGTATCTTATCGACTCCGCTCTTTACGCTGATGACCTCGCCTTCTCCGTCCTCGCCGCCGAGGATATTCATGTCGGGAAGAAGCTTTTTGCTTTTATCGGGAAGATAGTATCCCTCCCTGTTTTGCTCCTTCTCTTTTTTTGTTAAGGCTTTATTATCATTTTTCGGAGGGGTGGTAACGTTTTTGTTTTTTTCATCCGACAGGATCACCGAACGATCCGTGTTCGTGTTTTTCATTAGCTTCCCTCCTGTGTGTTTTTGTGTTTACTTAAGCATAAAGAATGCAAGCACTCCCGCGATAACGGTTACTGCGGTAAATACAGTATCTATCTTTATCTCCGACCAGTCGCATTTTTCAAAGTGATGATGGATAGGAGACATCTTGAACACTCTCTTGCCTGTGAGCTTGAACGAGCCTACCTGAATAATTACCGAAAGGCTCTCTGTGATGTATATTATGCCCGCGATAATTATTACGAGCGGCTCAGAGAGTAAAAACGCTCCTCCTGCAACAAGACCTCCGAGAAACAGCGATCCCGTATCTCCCATGAATACTCTTGCAGGATAGAAATTATATACAAGAAATCCGCCGCACGCGCCGCACATCATTCCTCCGAGCGCGCAGAGCACGACCGTATCAAATGCGGCTCCGCATGCAAAGAAGAACAAACCGACAGCTACGGTTACCATTGAACAAAGCCCGTCGATCCCGTCTGTAAGATTAACGCTGTTGACAAGACCCGTTATAAGTATAAGAGCAAGTGCGTAATAAAGTATACCGAGATCGAAGGAAATCTCTGTAAAGGGCACGCTCACCGTGGTGTGAAGCACGCCGAGCCTGCTCATTCCGAAAAGGTAGAGGGCTGCAAACAAAAGCTGCAAAAAGAATTTCTGCGGAGGGGTAAGCCCCTCGTTTTTTGACTTCTTGAACTTGGTCAAATCATCTACTATACCTATAAGACCGTTTGTGAGACCGAGCGCAAGCGTAAGAGCCATTCCGGCTGTCTGCGAAGCCTCAGCACCCGCGCTGAGTGCATACATTATTGTAAACACCGTGCCTGCAACAGTTACCGTAAGCAAGAACGCAAGACCGCCCATTGTAGGGGTGCCTTCCTTGGACTTGTGCCATCTCGGTCCGATATCGAGTATCTTCTGTCCCATCTTCTTGCTTTTGAGCACCGGTATCAGGTATCTCGAGATAAGGGTCGTAGGTATGAATACACACACCAAGCATATAGCAAAAATCAAAATGCCGTTCATTTCATTTAACCTCTGATATTATTTTCGTTTTCTCTAAGGTAGGTCAGTATCTGCTCTGCTGCCATCGCTCTTGAAGCCTTGAACAGGATTATATCACCTGCTCTGATCTCGCCGAGGATAGCCTTGCCGCTTTCAAGCGGGTCGGTAACATCGGGGTTATCATGAATATGCTCTGCGCTCATTCCGTTCTCCTTTGCGGAGGATGCAATGAAGGAGGCTGCAACACCGTAGGTAAAGAGCCTGTCGAGCTTTTTCTCTGCAACAAACGCTCCGAGTGCCTCGTGAAGCGCTCTCGTCTCCTGTCCGAGCTCTCTCATGTCGCCGAGAAGCGCCATTTTTCTCGCTCCGTTATTCTGACGCGAAAGCTCACACAAGACCTCGATAGATGCTCTCATGGACTCGGGGCTCGCATTGTAGCAGGCATCTATGACCTTTACCCCGCCTATATCATAAATACTCTGGCGCATAGCCGCATTCTTGAATTTTGTAAAGCCGTGGCGAATAGACTCGCGGTCAATGCCGAACTTTATTCCGATAGCGTAAGCAAAGAGTGCACTGTAAACATGATGAATACCGAGTGCAGGTACAACAAGATTAGTAATTACCTCTCTGTTGTGTATAAGATCGAAATATGTGCTGTTCTCGGCATATCTTACGTTTACAGCACGGAACTCCGCCTCGTTGTTGTAGACCGAAACATATGTTGGATTATACTTTGAGCATCTGTAAGCAAAGAGAAGCGGCTCGTCTCCGCAAAGCACAAGCTCTCCCTTTTCCTTCAGTCCCTCCGCTATCTCCATCTTCGCCTTACATATATTCTCGCGCGATCCAAGCGTCTCTATGTGAGAGGAGCCTATTGTGGTCACAACTCCGAAGTCAGGCTCCGCGATCTCGGAAAGTCGTGCGATCTCACGGAAATCACACATTCCCATCTCAAGAACAGCCGCCTCCGTATCAGCCTCCATTCCGAGTATGGTAAGAGGCATTCCGAGCTCGTTGTTGTGGTTTCCCTCAGTCTTGAGCACCTTGAACTTTTCGCTCAGGACCGCGTAGATCAGCTCCTTTGTGGTAGTCTTGCCGACAGATCCGGTTACACCTACCGTGCGGATACTGCGGCGCCTTTTGTAAACTCTCGCAAGATCCCCGACAGCAGCAGTCGGATCATTGCATACAATCACCGCAAAATCCCCGCCGGCATTCTCTATTCCTTCGGGAAGGCAGCGTGCAAGTATACACACAGCACCGTTCTCGACAGCCTTTGCGGCATAATCGTTGCCGTCAACACGCTCTCCCTTTATGGCAACAAAAATATCACCTGTGCCTATCTTTCTTGAATCTATATCAATTCCGCTGCATTGGGTATTCTCAGATGCGTTACCGAACAGATGTATCTCACCAGAGACCGCTTCTGCGGCTTCGGCAACAGTAATACAGCCAAGCTTAAACTCTACACTCATTTTATACCTCCGTGCTTCCTTCTCCCAAAAGCTCATATACTATCCTTTTCTCTGAAAAGGGTGTTTTCTTGTCATTCTTTATCTCATACTCCTCATGGCCCTTTCCGACCAAGAGGATAATATCATCTTTCCTTGCATTTTTCATGACGAATTCTATTGCTTTTCTTCTGTTTTTTATTATTTTAAACTCTTTTGTCTTGTCTATCCCCTGCATTATGTCGGAAATGATACTGTCGGTGTCCTCGCTCCTTGAGTTATCCTCCGTTATCACTACAAGATCGGAATAAAAGGATGCACACCTGCCCATAGGGGCTCTTTTGCTTTTATCTCTGTCTCCGCCGCACCCGAAAAGAGTTACTATTCTCTGCCCCGGGGCTCTTATGCCGCTTACAGTGCTCAGCAATTGGCACAGCGCACCCTCTGTGTGAGCGTAGTCGATAATGACTGTAAGCTCCTTATGCTCACCGTTAAGCTTCAGCCTTTCGAGCCTTCCGTCTATACAGGTAACGTTTTCAATTCCGTGTTGGATGTCATCTGCGCTTATTCCCGCGCAGGATGCAGCACTGATAGCTGCAAGACTGTTATACAAAGAAAATACGCCGATACCTGAGGTGTTCACCTTTATTTTCGTATCTCCAATTACCGCGGTATATGAGACGCCGTGTGTTCCGTGCATCTCTATTTGCTCGGCTCTTATATCCGAGGCTTTTCCCGTTCCGAAAAGCTCACATGGTACAGAACCCTTACAGAGAGCTCTGCATACGGGGTCGTCGCCGTTCAGATACATTTTATCCGACATAGAAAAGAGCTTGGTCTTTGCGCTGAGATAATCATCCATGGTTCTATGAAAATCAAGGTGCTCACTCGAAAAATTGGTAAATATCCCGCATCGGAACCTCAACGGTGCCAGCTTGTCAAGCTGAAGCGCGTGGCTTGATGCTTCTATTATAACGCACTCCGCCTCGCCCGCTTCCATTTTGTGCAGTATCCTGTACAGCTGCTCGGGATCGGGCGTAGTCATTGTCGAGGATCTTTCGTCGCCGCACTCGCCTATAGAAAGCTTTTGCCGGTCAATATAGCTTTTCAGCGTTCCGATATATCCTGTTCTGATGCCCGCCTGCATGAATATTTCACGCAGATAAAAGCAGGTAGAGGTCTTTCCGTTAGTTCCCGTAACAGCATAAAGCTTCATCCGCTCCCCTGAGGAGCCCCAAAATCTGTGAAGCATGAAGGATAGTGCCCGCCTCGCATTTTCAACGAGAATGTACGGCATCCCGCAGTCCTTGGGCTTTTTATCGCATACAACGGCAACAGCGCCTCGACGCATGCTCTCGCTTATATAGCTTTCCCCGTCCGTGTGTGTTCCTTTGACGGAAACGAACACGTGTCCCTGCCCGATATCCCTCGAATCTGAGCTGACCCCCTCTATCCTCATGTACATAACAGAGGGGTCGCTCAGCTCGTAGTATTCGCCTTCATGTAAAATATCCGAAAACAGCATGTTACCTCCGTGTATAATGTTTTTTCATTTACACGTCAGTATTTTTTATTTAGTCATGGCTGTCAAGATGTCTCAGCTCTATTTTGATGACCGCACCGCGCTCTACCTTTTTGCCTGCCTCGACCGACTGGGAAACAACAACAGCTCCCTGTCCGGATTCAAAGTTCAGTGCTCCCTTTATCTCGACATTCAATCCGCTGTTGATAAGCATCTGATTGGCGGCAGAGCCTGTTTTTCCTTTAAGATTAGGAACAGTAACAGTCTTCGGCGTAGTCTCCTTATCTGTGTACAGAAGGACTCTTCCTCCGTTTTTCGAGAAGGATGCACCTGCCTCGGGAATGGTATATCTGACCTTTTCTCCCTTGCCTATGATCTCGCATTTCAGCCCGAGTGCCTCGATCTTTTCCTTTGCCTTGTCGGGGGTGTAGCCTGCGTAATTGGGCAGGGTGATATCAAGAGCAGCAAGTTCTGCATCCGTGTACGATGGCTCAATTCCCATATACGGCAGCACAGCCTCGAGCAGCTTTGCGCAATAGGGAGCGGCGACCACGCTTCCGTAATAGGAGGCAGCCTCCTCCCCGGGCTCGTCAACAATTATCAGAACCGCTATCTGCGGATCGTCCGCAGGAGCATATGC
>JAZMZS010000244.1:0-23306 GCA_045586105.1 Eubacteriales bacterium
TAACCGTCACATTTCACGGATATACTGTACTTACAAAACAAATACTAAACTCAAATCAGATCTTGATCTGCCGAAAGGAGTTCATATCATGTCAGAATACAACATAAACAATACAAGCAACGAAAAAACAGGAGAGATACCTGCTCAAAATCCCAATTTGACGGATAACGTTTATCAGACGTCGCCCGAAACCCAATCGTTCGAAAATGACAGTACCGCGTCTGATCGAAACGATTCCAATTACGATACCCCGGCAAGCACACAGCAAGGACCTTCGGGAAGTTATTATAAGTCTAACGATGGCTACGGCACACAATACAACAGTCAATACAATTATAACGATCCCGAAAAAAACGAAGGACATTATTCCTCCACAAATATTCCCCGCTATTCATCTCCCTACTATAGGCAGGGATATAATACAACAATGGGGGCAGGTGCCAGCTATACCTTTTCAAACGATCCATCCTACGGAGCTGAAAACAAGAGCACCGTAGCAAAGCAAAAAAAGAAAAAGAACCATACTGCTATAAAGGTAACCGCGCTTATTCTGTCATGCATATTGCTCGCAGGAGCGACTGGTATCGGCGGAGCGTTTTTGACTTACAGGCTACTCGCTCAAAACATCAGCGAAAATTTCGGATCTCAACAGGATAAAGATGA
The DNA here is from genome assembly GCA_045586105.1 of Eubacteriales bacterium. Classification (GTDB taxonomy): domain Bacteria; phylum Bacillota; class Clostridia; order Oscillospirales; family CAG-272; genus JAZMZS01. The sequence goes on from JAZMZS010000244.1 coordinate 664, forward strand.
TCAGCTCACCCCGGGCACAGAAAATAATACGATTCCCGACGAGGATAGAGCACCTGTAAATATAAACAAGGTTGAAGGTTCCACCGTTGAAGGAACAACTCTTACCGAGGTTATCGACAAGGTAAGACATTCCGTCGTCGAGATCGTAACCGAGAATATCCAGGAATCGATCTTCTACGGTCAGTACGTGACAAGCGGAGCGGGCTCGGGCGTGATAATCAACGAGAACGGTTATATTATCACAAACAACCATGTTGTAGACGGAGCCAATAATATCTATGTCAGAACCACCGACGAAAAGGAATACAAGGCGATTCTTGTGGGTAAGGATGCTGAATCTGATATTGCAGTCATTAAGATCGACGCATCAGGTCTGAGCGCTGCTACACTCGGCGACAGCTCTGCGATCAAGCTCGGAGAGGATGTCATAGCCATAGGAAATCCTCTCGGTTCTCTCGGAGGTACGGTCACAAACGGTATTATCAGCGCCCTTGACAGAGAGGTAACGATCGACGGACAGAAAATGATCCTCCTGCAGACGAATGCAGCTGTTAATCCCGGAAACTCGGGAGGAGGACTTTTCAATATGGCAGGAGAGCTGATCGGCGTTGTTAACGCAAAATCCTCTTCTTCCTCCTCGGGCGCTACGATCGAGGGACTCGGCTTTGCAATTCCGGTCAATCATGCTTTCGAAGTTGCATCACAGCTTATCGAATTCGGTTATGTAAAAGGAAAGGTCACTCTCGGAATATCAGTATATGCATATGAAAAGGATATGGTCTATAAGCAGGGCTTTTCCTACTATACAATTAAAGCCGGTGTGTACGTTGAGGATCCCGGCAAAAACACCGAGCTCAAAAAGGATGACAGATTTATTTCTATAGACAGTGAAAACATCACATCCTCTGCCCAGATAAAGGCTATTCTTGCCGAGCACAAGGTCGGGGATAAGATCAAGGCTGTAGTAGCAAGGACCCAGGATAACAAGGAAGTGCAGGTAGAAGTAACCCTTACCTGCTTTGAATATGTCCCTGCAAACAACTGACACAATACTGCATGGTGCGGAAAACAGCTCTCGTTTTTCGCACCGTTTGCGGTTTTAGTGACACCATCTTCAAATACAAGGAGGCATCCTATGTACAATATTTTAGTCGTAGATGACGAAGTAAAGATTAGGCAGCTTATAAAGAAATACGCCGAATTTGAGGGACATAGGATATATGAGTCTGCCGATGGAATATCAGCGCTCGCAATGTGCCGCCAGTATACATTTGACATAATAATCATGGATATCATGATGCCCGAGCTTGACGGATTTTCCGCTTGCAGAGAGATCAGAAAATCAAGCAACGTTCCGATCATTATGCTTTCGGCAAGAGGAGAAGAATATGACAAGATCAACGGCTTTGAGCTCGGGATCGATGACTATGTGGTAAAGCCCTTCTCTCCAAAGGAGCTAATGCTCAGGATCGAAGCGATCCTTAAGAGAGCAAACGCTCACACAGAAGCTGATCTGCAAACGCAAAATGAAATATTTGAGCTCGAAGGGCTAAAGGTCGATTTCACGGCACGTATCGTGTATATAGACGACGAGCCGATAAACATCTCGCCCAAAGAATATGATCTTCTCTTTTATCTTGTCCGTAACAGAAACATAGCACTCACCAGAGAAAAGCTTATTTGCGAGGTTTGGGGCTACGATTTTTACGGCGGAGACAGGACACTCGACACTCACATCAAGCTACTGAGACACAGTCTTGGAAGCTACAGCAAATTCATCGTAACTCTCAGAGGAGTGGGGTATAGATTCGATGCGCCGAAAAACAGATAACGAATACACCGGAGTGCGAAAGAGTAAATATATCAAGAGGCTTCCGCTTGGATCGATCGTCCTTATTTACCTGAGTGCGCTTTGTGTCTTTACCGTTTCCCTCTTATGGGTGTTTCAGGTATTCCTGCTCGATGATTTCTATTATCGCGTCACTTTAAACAATATCAAGGACAGCGTAAGCAGTTACTCGGGGTTAAATGACGATTATCTCGCATCACATACGTTAATGGAATCATCCGATTCAAGCGCAAGCATAATCGTCGCAAACTCGAAGGGGGAGATACTTGCCCAAGCAAGCGGTCATTCAAATAATCTCATCAGTCACTTCGGAAGCGAAATGATCGTCAATCTCTATAACAAAGCAAAACATAATTCCGGAGAATACGTTGAGAACTTTGATCTTTCGGACATCGGAATAAGCAAACAAACTCAATTCGAACCCGATAGTAACAATGCAAACAATAACAAGCTTCCTCAGATACCTGAAAGGCCACCGAAAGAAAGTAACGATCAAGGATCTTCAACCGTCCAAGCACACGTATCTCCCAAAAGGCTCGTATATGCAAAGATCGTAACCTCCTCTGCAGGAGCTGACAGGCTTGTCATCTACGATTGCTCTCTTACCCCCGTCGGAAGCATTGTTGACACTATAAAGATTCAGCTTTATATCATTACGGGATCATGCGTTCTCTTCAGCATAATCATCACCTTGCTCTTTACTTACCGCATCACACGTCCGATCGCTCGTATTAACCAAAACGCAAAAGCTCTTGCGAAGGGAAAATACAACGTAAGATTCGAGGGCGGAGGATGCAGAGAGATAGACGAGCTTTCCGAAACCTTATCATACGCCTCGGAGGAGCTATCTAAGCTTGAAAAGTTACAGAACGAGCTGATATCGAACATCTCTCACGATCTGAGAACGCCGCTTACCATGATAAACGGATATGCAGAGGTCATGAGAGATATCCCCGGAGAGAACACGCCCGAGAACGTTCAGATAATCATTGACGAAACCCAGAGGTTATCTGCCCTCGTCAACAATCTGCTTGAGATCTCAAAAATGCAGCAGGAAGCGAAAATAATCACGACCGAGCGCTTTTCAATAACGGATCTGATAAAGGAGACTGCTTCCCGATTTGAAAAATTAAACGAGAATAAGGGGTATTCCATCACCTTTGAGGCTTTCGAGCAAGCATTCGTGAATGCAGACAAGGAAAAGATATCACAGGTGCTATATAATCTCATAGGAAACGCTATCAATTACACAGGAGAAGACAAAAAGGTCTATATCAGGCAGACTGTGGCTGATTCGATAGTAAAGATCGAGGTATGCGATACAGGCGAAGGAATAGAACCTGAAAAGCTTCCTCAGATATGGCAAAGGTACTACAGAGCAGATAAATTTCATAAGAGATCCGAGCTGGGAATGGGAATCGGTCTGTCTATCGTAAAGGATATTCTTGAGTCTCACAATGCTGCCTTCGGTGTATCAAGCAAGCTCGGAACAGGCTCGGTCTTTTGGTTCAAGCTTCATACATCTTAGTTTAAATACACGAATAATCATTCAACAATACACAAAAAACAGACTGTTGTTTTCATAACGCAGTCTGTTTTTTCTATATTTCCGAGCAAAGCTATACATGAAAATCAAAAATAGTTTCTTTATCGCAAAGGTCTTTGATTGTGTAAAATTAAACGAAGCACCCACTTTACCAAGAGTAAATCAAATAAAAAAGAGCCTTACAAAGCCAAAAAATGAAATTGGATTTCCACAATTTCAACATGAGAAATGTGGAAAACTCGACAGCAGTGTTCAGAGACATCAAAAATATATTGTATTATCGTCAGGATGCAATAGTATTCGTCATTTTTTGTATATATGTTTGTTTTTCTGTATTTGTATTTTATAATAATATTATTTGCATCGGCACATACTAATAGCGTGAATTCAGTCAATCAGAATTTTCATAAGGAAGGATAACCAAAAATGAAATCAATTGCAAAAAGATTATTCTCTGTGATAATTTGCATTATCTCGCTATGTCTTTGTGTTGCGGCTCTCTCATCATGCTCAAAAAAAGCTGACGAAGGAAGCGTGTACTACCTCAATTTCAAGCCCGAACAAAATACGGCTTGGCTTGAGCTCGCAAAGCAGTATACAAATCAAACAGGAATAAAAGTCACCGTTCTGACCGCTGCTTCAGGAGAATATGAGTCCACACTTACAAGTGAGATCTCAAAATCAAATGCTCCTACTCTATTTCAGGTAAACGGTCCTGTGGGATTATCCAATTGGTCGGACTACTGTCTCGATCTGTCTGACAGTAATGTATATGCTCAGCTGACCTCGGATGAGTTTGCGCTCAAGCAAGACGGAAAGGTGCTCGGGATAGCTTATGTTATCGAGAGCTATGGGCTGATCTATAATAAAACTCTTCTCGGAAAATATTTTGCCGCAGACTGGTCAAGCATCAAAAGTATAGCGGACATCAATTCTTTTGAGAAATTAAAAACAGCCGCAGAAGAGATACAGACACACAAGGATGAGCTTGACATAGACGGTGCTTTTACTTCATCGGGAATGGAAGGATCCAGCGACTGGCGCTTCAAAACTCACCTCGCAAACATCCCATTGTATTACGAATATAATGACAAGAACATCACCTCCTCCGAAAAGATAGATGGAACTTATCTTGAACAATATAAGAACATCTGGGATCTTTATATCAACAATGCAACATGTGAAAAAAGTCAGATCGCAACCAAAACAGGAAATGATGCCTCTGCAGAGTTTTCTAAAGGAAGAGCTGTATTCTACCAAAACGGCACTTGGGCAGTAAGCGATGTCACAGGTGAAGGAAAGCTATCATCTGATGAGATAGGAATGCTTCCTATCTATATCGGAGTAAAAGGAGAAGAGAACCAAGGCTTATGCACAGGATCCGAGAACTACTGGTGTGTAAATAAAGAAGCTTCCGATGCAGATATTAAGGCTACTCTTGATTTTCTCGAATGGATAGTCACAAGCGAAGAGGGCACATCAGCATTCGCAGATAAAATGGGTTTCACCTCCCCCTTCAAAAATGCCAAGCCTTCCTCTAATCCCCTGATAACAGATGCTCAGAACTATATTGAGCAAGGGAAAACACCTGTTGGCTGGGTATTCTCCACCATGCCCTCAGAAGGATGGAAAAACGGTGTCGGCGGTGCTCTGACGGCATATGCAGAAGGCAGAGGAGATTGGAATGCGGTGAAAAACGCATTCGTCAAGGGATGGGAAAGCGAATTTAAACAAAACAACTAAACAGAGAAATAAATGAATAACAACGTAAATATAGATAAAATCAAACTCTCTCCACCAAAGAGAAGACCCTCAGCTGCCTCTCCACTCTCAAAATACGCCCCCTTATTCTTTTTACCAACCGCTGTAGCATTCTTGATCGGGTTCCTGTTTCCTTTCTTATGGGGGATTTACCTTTCCTTCTTTGAATTTCGAACAGTAAGCAAGCTGAGTTTTGTTGGAATACAAAATTATTTGAGTGCATTATCCGATAAACAATTCTGGTATTCGTTCGGCTTCAGCACAGTGTTCACCGTCATCACCGTGATCATCATAAACATTGCCGCCTTCGCGGTTGCTTATGCGCTTACTCGTTCTATAAAGGGAACCAATCTTTTCCGTACGGTATTCTTTATGCCAAACCTGATAGGCGGTATCGTGCTTGGTTTTATATGGCAGATCATTCTCAATGGAATACTCGCACGTTATTCAATGAATGTCACCTCAAGCACACAAACTGCTTTTTGGGGGCTTGTAATACTGACATGCTGGCAGCAGATCGGATATATGATGATTATTTATATAGCAGCCCTTGGCAGTGTCCCCGAAGCGTTGATAGAGGCTGCAAAGATCGACGGCGCAACTCCGGCCAGAACTCTTTTCTCAGTCACTATACCGATGATACGTCCTTCTATCACAATATGTTCTTTTCTGACGCTGACAAATTCATTCAAGCTATACGATCAGAATGCAGCTCTGCTGACATCCTCTAATCCATCTATTGTTTTGGAGAACGGCGAGAATGTTCAAACGGCTGCAACAATCGCAAGAGATATAGTGGATCAATTCTCAGAAACCTATCTTTCGGCAAACGGAATAGCGCAGGCAAAAAGTATAATATTTTTTTTGATAGTTGTAGCGATCTCCCTTTTACAATTAAAATTCACAAGAAAGGGTGAGATTCAACATTGAAAGATAATAACAAGCCGGGCACTTCAAAGTACGGAAAAGACATTCTATGTGTCTTTTTCTCGGTAGTATCATTTATATATATACTCCCCATCATCATTGTGCTTATCAATTCATTCAAAGACAGAGCGGACATTTCATCTTCGCCTTTTCTCTTGCCCTCAAGAGAAAGCTTCGTTGGGTTAGAAAACTATATAAACGGGTTCACAAGCGGATCTTATCCTTTTTATCTTGCGGTGCTTTATTCTCTGGTTATCACTATATTGTCTACCGGAATAATAGTACTATGCACATCAATGTGCGCATGGTATATTACAGGAAGAGGATCAAGGATCAGCCGTATTTTCTACACTCTGTGTGTTATATCTATGGTAGTTCCCTTCCAAACCGTTATGTACACCCTGCCTCAATTAGCAAACAAGCTCGGGCTTGGAAATCCTCTGGGGATCGTGATCATATATCTAGGCTTCGGCGCCGGTCTTGCTGTTTTCATGTTTTCGGGCTTTATAAAAAGCATCCCCCTCGAGATCGAGGAAGCAGCAACTATAGACGGATGCAGCCCGATCAGAACATTTTTCTCTGTTGTCTTTCCCATAATGAAGCCGACCGTGGTCTCTGTCGCTATTCTCGAGCTTATGTGGATATGGAATGACTATCTTCTTCCTTACAGAGTACTTGATCTGAACAAATACCGTACGATACCGATACAGATCCAGTATCTTAACGCAGGCTACGGTCTTAAGGATATCGGAGCTATGATGGCAATGGTAATAATCAGTATAATACCGATAATCATCTTCTATCTTTTTGCCCAGAAAAGCATCGTCAGAGGTATTGTAGCAGGAGCAGTAAAAGGGTAAAAAAATTCTCATTTCTATTGTAATACAAAAGAAAAAATGGTATTATAGTTCTTGTATATCAATAAACTGATCGGAGAGCATTACAATGAGACGTAACGGCATACTGATGCATATATCCTCTCTTCCCTCCCCTTACGGGATCGGAAGCATGGGTGTACCTGCATACAAATTTATAGATTTCCTCTACGAAGCGGGACAGACCTTGTGGCAGATGCTTCCGCTGTCACCCACCTCATTCGGTGATTCGCCATATCAGTCTTTTTCGGTATTTGCAGGCAATCCTTACTTTATCGATCTCGATATTCTATATAACAACAAGCTTATAACGAAATCCGAGCTTGAAAGCTGCAAATACAAGGGAGACGTTGAAGCCGTAGATTACGAATGCCTCTATTCAAACAGGAAAAGACTGTTTCTGAGAGCCTACAAAAAATTCGATACCTCAAGCAAGGAATACCTTTCCTTTTGCTCTGAAAATGCGCTTTGGCTTGACGATTACTCGTTATTCATGGCATTAAAGGATGCGCATAACGGAAAAGCATGGTATGAGTGGGACAGGAAATACAAGACGCGATCTTCTTCTGCCCTCAAAAGGTTTGCTTCGGAAAACATGGACGATATCGAGCTATACAAGATGCAGCAGTATCTGTTTTTCTCTCAATGGAAAAAGCTCAAGGACTACGCAAACGCAAAGCAGATCAAGATAATAGGCGATATGCCGATATACACGGCGTACGATTCATCCGATGTATGGGCAAACACTCACTTGTTTGAGCTTGACAAGACTCTGACACCGATCAACGTAGCGGGATGTCCTCCCGACGCTTTCTCCGAGGACGGACAAAGATGGGGAAATCCTCTTTACCGTTGGGATGTCATGGCCGAAGACGGATACTCCTGGTTTTGCGCCCGTATGAAAGCGATGTCATCATTATACGATATCATCAGGATCGACCATTTCCGCGGCTTTGCCGAATACTGTTCCATTCCCTATGAGGACGATACCGCCGTCAACGGTGTCTGGATCGAGGGACCCGGGGTCGCCCTGTTTGACGCTATCAAGCGTGAGTGCGGTAACTGCGAGATAATAGCCGAGGATCTCGGATTTATCACTCCGTCGGTAAAGAAGCTTCTTGCAGATTGCGGTTTTCCCGGAATCAAGGTGTTGCAATTCGCATTTGATCCATCCGAGGAAAGTGAGTATCTACCCCATAATTTCGATCGTAACTGCGTGGTATATACAGGAACGCATGACAACGACACTATAAAGGGATGGTTTGCAGACTCGCCTTCCGAGTGGACTGAGTACGCCATCAAGTATCTCAGACTTAATAAAGAAGAGGGATACAACTGGGGAATGATCAAGGCAGCCATGGCATCAAGTGCCGAAACCTGTATTCTTCAAATGCAGGATCTCATGGGTCTCGATAACTCTGCACGAATGAATACCCCCTCAACTCTCGGAGGAAACTGGGCATGGCGTATCAAAGAGGAATGCATCAATTTCTGGCTCGCAGGCATACTGAAAAAGCTTACCGAGACCTACTGTAGAACCGCCAAAACAGAATAAAATACAGATCGGAGGTGTGCCTTGACGGTACACCTCCGATGCTATTATTGATTATTCAGCTTTATCTTTGGAAGCTTCCAATGAAATCTTGCTGCGAGCATACGAATAAGCAACACCGACAAGACCGAAATTATAGTTGCTGTAACGGTATGATCCAATATAACACCCAACAGGTAGTAAAGCACACATCCCGCCACCGAAGCCAACGCGTACACGTGTTTAGTCAATATATACGGCTTTTCATTGACAAGAACGTCGCGAAGCACACCGCCGCCGACCCCCGTAATGACCCCGGCAAACAGGATCGCTACAAGGTTACATCCTTTTAATTGAGCATGCTCAACTCCGCTGACGGTAAAAACAGCAAGACCGAGAGCGTCGAATATAATGCTTATGTGCTCAAGCCTCTCTCTGAAGGACTCGAAGCGTTCAGCATTGACGTATGCAATGACAAACACGATAGCTGCGGTTACTACTGCGGCTATCAGAAATTCAAATGAAGAAAACACGATCGGCGGTACGTTACCGATCATTACATCCCTCATGATTCCGCCTCCTGTTGCCGTGATACTTCCAACCACGAGAACTCCAAAGAAATCAAGACCTGCCGCTATAGCAACGAGAGCTCCCGAGGCTGAAAAAACTATAGTTCCGATCCATTCTATTATTGTCAGTATGATTCCTCCGAGCATACATACCGCCTCCCTTGTATTTCAATAACATTTTATACTTATTTAGCTCCCAATGCAATAGAGTTGAATCAAAATACCAAACAAAAAACTGCACGAACGATATTCGTACAGTTTTTAATGTCATATCATATTTATGTAAAGACCACCTGTTACGCTTCTTGCCTGGAAAGAGTGATGTATAGATGTCTTCGTGCAATACCAGTCTGAAAGAGGAACTCTGTCGTAGGATTCACTAATCATCTTGACCATGCTTGCGCATACCATATCAAAGTATTCCTTGTCATCGTTTAAACGTGTAGACCACATGAGCCAGTCGATCTTGGTGTAATCAGCTCTCGAGTCAAGCGGAATGCCGTAATCATTCATTTTAGTCTTGTAAAGCTCTATCTCCGCATTTTTAACTTCATCCGAGAAGATACGATAACCGAGAAGATTGTCCCATACCATATTATACTTGAGCGACCAGGTGTCTTCCTTGTCAAACACAAGACGTGTTCCCTGCTCCGCCTTTGCATCGACCTCCCAGCGCTTTGCGTACTCGCGGGCAATATCCATATATTTCTCCTCGCCCGAAAGATCGGCAAAGGCTACAATGCCGAGGATCGCCTTGACAGAAAGATTACAGTTATGAGCAAGATGACCTGCAAAGTCATCGGTGCAAAGCTGGTTACCGGGATCGTAACCGAAATCAACGAGATATTGAGTCCACTGACGCATAAGCACGCGGTTCTCCTCGAAGAATTCATTGTTCTTGCCGTACTTCTTGTACGCCGCAAGACAAAGCATCATGTTGCCCGCTTCTTCGACAGGCATCTGCTTGTCAATGTTATTTGTATGATAGAACTGTCCGCTCGCAATAGGGTATCTTCCTACATCGTGAGGAGTAAAGGGATACTTCCATGCAGAAGACTCAGCGTACTTTACGATAGGTCTGAGCATTGCAATAACGAGCTCGGGGTTATACTTAAGGAACAAAGGAATAGAAGGATAGGTAACGTCAAGAGTGCCGATACAGCCGTTTGAGTGGTTCTCCTTAGAAAGGAAGATAAGATTACCGTCGTTATCTTCTATCAGTTTGTGCGCAGATATAGTCTGTCTGTAAGCAAGTGTAACGATATCCTTGTAGTCTTCACCGAGCTTCTCTGCTTCCTCTGTAAGCGATGCGTCAAAGGAACGGCATAGCTCTTTTATCTCCGAATACTCAGCCTTAGCCGCTTCTACCATATCACCAAAGCAGTCAAAGCATTTTGTGTAATACTCCTCCATAGGCTCGTTGAAATATTCGATAGGGTATATCTCATCATAAGCAAGAGTGATCACACCCTCAGGTTCATTCTTGCTTACCGCAAGATATGGCCTTTCAGTTGATGCATTGAATCTTCTTGTAATTGCGGGTCTTGTGTAAGGCTCCACAGTAGTAACGAAAGCCGAGGTGTCGCAAAGATGCAGATATCCCCAATCTATAAGCAAATGATCGCCGGAATAAGCCAGCGGATTCTGAACAGTATTACCAACACAGAGAGAATAGGGGGTCTTTATAAATTCGACTTCTCTGTCTGTATCGTTAATACAGCACTCTGCGGATATACCGAAGAAAAACTCAACTCCGCCCTCAACACCGTCAAAACGCTCGACCTTGTATTCGACATAGCTTACGGGACGTGCAAGAATATCGAGCCTGTCAAGAAGCAGAGGTGTTGTAAATTCAAGTGTTAATCTTGCCTTCGTGTTCTCAAAAACGTATATAGTTGAAAGCGGGGTCACATCTACCGACTTCTGAACGAAGCGTTTGGTAGAATTATATCTGTTAGTGCCTCTCTTATCAAATGCACAAATAGGATAAGAGACACCGTCAAGCTTTACAGCGACAAAGATCGGAGAGGGTATCCCCGTCCAGTGCTTGGTCTCGGAATGATCGAGCTTGTCGGTAAAGGACCAGACAGAGAAAAATGGATCAACGGTTATAAGGGGGTATGCAACAGGTCTGAAATCTTTCATAGAGTTTGCTCCTTGCAGTTTATTTCTACATTATTATAACTAAAGCTAACAAAAAAATCAATGCGTAAGAGAGAATTACGCATTGATTTTTTGTATTATCTTACAAAATTTATACCACATCTTCATAGACCGCATTTATCCGAACATTGAAGAAAGCCTTTCGTCGTCAAGTATTGCCGAAAAGGCTTTTTCTCGCTTGCAGATATGACTTATCTGCAAAACAAGAGAAGAAGTACCGTCGCGCTCAGCATCAAGCTTGTCAAATATCGGAGCCGTAAATGAACGCACCTCACTATCGTCCTTTTCACGGGCGAGAGAGAATGCACAAGAGAGAGCTTCGACAGACTTTTCGTAATTATCCTGCTTTGCATATATTCTTGCACGGTGAACGTAGACCATGCTAAGATAGTCGTAAAGCCAAACGTAATTCCCGTCGGGTATTACGGCTTTTATAATTCTTTCCTCGGCATCGAGAAAATCCGGTTCCTCACACTGAAGCTCACTCAGTAAGTCCATAAGCTTCTTTGAAATTAACTGCTGCTTGTGACGTCTTAGCTCCTCACCCTTAAGAATGAATTTCAGCAGTCTCTGCGGATCCTTGGTCTTATATGCATATTCAAGGGCAAGGTCATGCTCTTCCCTTGCTGAATATATTCGGGCAAGGGCACTAAGCAAAGAATCGTCGTTAGGAAATTTTGAAAGAGCAAAAAGAGCGTTTCCTGCGCTGTCCAAAAGCAGGTCTGCACGCTTTTGTACATTATCTTCATCAAGTGCGGCACGGTATTTGTCGATCACTCTGCGGTAGGCAAACGTATAGTCGTCGGGATATTCTTTGAGTGCCTGTTCATCGATCTCGATCAGCTTGTATATGCTCTCCGAACCTCCTTCGTACTTGCAGCACGTCAGCTGCCACTTGCGGTTAAGTTCATTATATCTATCCTTATAATCGAGCAAGGTATCCGTCGAAACCTTCAATATCCGCGCAAGAGGAACTATCAGAGAAACGTCGGGATACCCCACTCCCCGCTCCCACTTGGAGACCGCTTGAGTTGACACTCCAAGCGCCTCGGCAAGCCCGCTCTGAGTGAGAGAGTGCTCTTTCCTTTTAGTTTTAATTACATCACCTAAATTCATGCACATCACCTCGGTTATATTGTAGGATAATATTGCCGCTAAGTAAAGAAACCGATAAGCCAAACAAATCAACCGCAGGTTGAATCATCCCGTTTATCATCGGAACTTTTTGTACCACTTTTTATGCAGCAATAACGTGACGGCAACATAGACCGTATTTGTAGCTAAGCAAGAAAATGCAAAGCCAAACAACAATTCAAGTGGCAACGGTAATCCGTCAAACAACGAGAAAAACGAGTACATCGGAGTGTAGATCAAAAACAGAGATCTGAACAGTCTAACGTTCAAAAGCTCATCGGTCAGAATTGCAAGTAACGCGGCAATTACGATCGAAGTAATAATTATAAAAACAGGCTTTTCTCTCGCAATTATCTTTTTAATGTCTTCTTTTACCGAATACCTCGTACCCTCCGGAAAATCCTCCCAAAACAGCTTTTCGCCTTTCAGATTCTTTTTGTACTGAAGCATGATAAGGATCAAGCTGAATATCGCGGCGAGAACGACGGATAACACGAGATTGGCTAACCAAACAATCGGAATTGCGGCAATAGGAGCGATAAGCACGGTTGCGAAGGTAACGTATATAAACAGGCACAAAAACGATGCAAGCGTTATCTTAAGAAATAACCAAAGATATTCTTTGTTCATACTAATCTCCCGATAATAAAATTAGCAAAGCTCTGATGGTGTATTTTTATTTATAAACGAATTTCAGTTGTTCTTCCGATTCCATCCCATGCACCGTTGTTCTGTATACGATTATAACGAAACGCAATCAGCATTTCAACGAATTATAAAAACTACTTATTCTCAGACAACAGAATTTTAATTACGGATAAACGTCCTCAAGACCGCAATTATGGCAGGCACCGTCTTCGTAATGAAGTAACCTTCCGCACTGCGGGCACACGGCAGGTTTAGGAGTTCGATTAGTTATGACAGGATAAGGAAGATAAGAGATCAACATTACCTCGTCGTCTTTCTTATAAGAAAGATATGCGTCTCTGTCGGGAATCGGCACCGTGATGATCTTGTCTTCATCCACGGAAATATACAAAGTGAAATTTACCTTAGCACGATGGTTATACCTTATGCCTCTGCCGCGATTTCCTCCGCCCGATATGCTTCTGTCGATATATTTATCGATATCACAAAACAGTATTTTTCCGCTCCTGTTTTTATAAGTCATGGCACGAATGTCATGGCGTAGATAGCGCCATACAAGGAAAACCAACAACGGCTCAAGCACAAAAGCGAGAACAACACCGTCTCTGCCGCTCAAAATGCATATAAAGGCGACGGCTATCTGCGCAAAAACGCAAAATGTCAGCCATAGGTAAATCCTTTGCTTTCTTTCTTGTATCCTTTTATACATAAAACTCGATACTCTGTATTCTGACATATTACTTCCTTTGCAATTGGTAATTTTAAAAGTTATGTAAGTTCTGCCTTTCTTTTCTTCGTTTCATACTTCCAACAATATATCCTACGATCATTGATGGTATAAAAGGTACTGTCACAAGTACAAGAGTGATAAACATAAAACCGCCGTGTTCTCTTGCCATTTCTTTTATATTTAATCCTTGAAGATCTCCCAGATGTTGTGACAGTTCATATACATGAGTTGCAGCACCGGTATAATAGCGAAGTATAACCGTTATAATTATATACACAACTACTCCACAGACAATCTGAACAACCGTCATCTTGTTGATTAGTGACTTTCCCTCAGGGCTTTCGCTATATCCATGTTTTATCATACCAAAATAAAGCATAACCATAGATGAAATTATACAAATTACACTTGATACAATATCAGATGTTCTTTCAGAATTGAATAGTAATCGTACAGGGTTGGTCAAAATAACCATAACCAACAGTCCGAAATATGCGGCAGCAATTACCATTAAAACATATTTTAGCAAAGATTTAACCATATACTCCTCCATATATCTATCTGTCAAGCGTATTTCTGTCTATAGCGTTTACGAGTGCTGTAGCTGAGTAGACCTTATACTCCCTTACTCTGTCGCCGTTATCTATAAGCTCCGATTTCCCCTTTTCAGAGGCGTAGAGCATTTTGGGGATGGGATTTATAACAAGGAGTTTTTTTAAGTCAGAGTCAAACGAGTACCTAAAGTACTTGTTTATTCTGAAAAGCTCCGTCTTTTTTATTCTTATTATTCTGGTATTTGCCCCTATGCCTTCTTCATAAAAGGTCATTGGGCGCAGGCGGTGTTTTGAACACAGCAGCTTGCAGGCGTACGTTTTTCCGTCTTTTTCAAATTCGAAATTATATTCATTGTAATTTTTGAATAAAGACGCATACGGATGCCTGATCTCTGACAGAGAGCATCTGTGTTCCTCGCATTTCTTTTTTAGCTGTTTAATGAATTTTTTTCGCTTGAGCAATGCGTTTATATTACGAAAGAAAAACGGTATTATAACGAGCACGACAAGCAGAGTCATCAAGGTATTGAAAGAACGTCTATTAAAGTTGATAATGTTGAGCACAAGAGTCGTCCATACAGCGTTTGCGGCTACGATAAACAAACTCCCTCCGATAAAATATGCCGCAAAAAGTATTAGGGATTTTTTAAGATAATTTTTGTAGGTATAATCGAAGCGTTTGTACCTTGTCAATAAAACATCCTCATTCCAAAAATTCATAGCACTGATCATAGCCCTGATCGCCACGGCAACAAATACTGCACCAATCAAAGGAAAGGAAGTAAGCTTCTCAAGTATGCTTACGTTGCTACCAAACAAAACCGGTGTGATAGGAAACCATATACCGAGAGGAATTATCCAGTACAAAACCGCAACTGCACCGGCAGAATATACAAGCTTTCTGTATTCTCCGAAAAAGCGGAGTTTGTCCGAAAAAGTTTCTATGAGCTCATGTTCTGCCATATACCGTTCTCTCATTTCTGTGTCAAAGAGAACGGCATATCTGACAATAGAGAAAAAAGCAAGAAGAACTATGATCAATCCCGCGAACAGAGTAATATACGGAGCACTGACCACGCGATCTCCCTCGAACTGCGTACCAACAGCCGCAGCGGACGGAACCAAACATATTAACAAAAACAGCAATATCCTGAGTATACTGCGCACTGATACCGCCATTATCCTTATAACTTTTTCCATATTGCCACCCAATGTTATTTGTGATTCTTATAAAGGGGGTATAATCGCGTATACCCCCTTTATAACTCTTTAGTTTTCTTAAGAATTGGTAGATTCTTGCGTGGTATCAAAGGGAACGTCCGTCTCCTGCGAATCAGATACGGGTGCCTCTATCTGCTCCTGCTTCTTACCGAGCATTTCGGGAAGAGAGAGACCCGCCATTCCAAATACCTCGTCAAGAGGAGGAACGCTCTTCATAAGACCCGAGATAAAATCTGCGGTGGAATTCTTGCCGTCAGTTCCGGTTCCCTTGTCCCAGACCGTGACCTTATCGATCTTGATGTTCTTAACAGCCTCGACCTGAACACGCATGAGGTCTTCAAGCTTATCTGCGATCATGAGCTTAAGCGCCGCATTGGCATCGCCGCCGGCACTCTTTACGATCTCGGCAAAACCTGCAGCCTGCTTGCGGAGGATCTCCTCCATACCTTTTGCTTCGGCAGCCATCTTAGCGTAAATAGCGTCAGCTTCACCCTGCGCCTTACGTCTCATCTGCTCAGCCTCAGCTTCAGCCGCAAGCTCGATCTCACGCTTCTTGATCTCTGCCTTTACGATAACGTCTGCTTCAAGCGTTGCCTGTTCCTTTACTCTACGTGCTTCTTCTGCAGCCTTCTCTGCGGAATATGCTTCTTCGAGTGCTTTTGCTGCCTGGATCTTTTCTGCAGAGGTTGCAATTCTCTGTGCTTCTGCTTCTTTTTCACGAAGGGCAGCCTCAGACATTGCTATCTGCATCTTAGCCTCATTCTCACCCTTGATAGCGATAGAGTCAGCCTCGGAGACCTTGATACGCTGATCCATGCGTGCGTTTGCTTCACCTACCGAACCGTCACGGTCCTTCTCTGCAACGCTCTTCTTAGCGTCGTTGATAGCCTTAGCCGCCGCTTCCTTACCGAGTGCGGTTATATATCCGGACTCATCGGTAATATCCGTTACATTGACGTTGATGAGGCGAAGACCGATCTTCTTAAGCTCCGTTTCAACGTTACGGCTGACCGCAACGAGGAACTTATCTCTGTCGGTGTTGATCTCCTCGATATCCATCGTCGCGATGATAAGACGAAGCTGACCGAATATGATATCCTTGGAAAGCTCCTGGATCTCTGAAAGCTTAAGTCCGAGAAGTCTCTCTGCCGCATTCTGCATAACGCCCTGCTCGGTCGAAATACCAACGGTAAAACGCGAGGGAACGTCGATTCGAATGTTCTGACGCGAAAGCGCATTTCTCAAGTCAACCTGAATAGAAATAGGTGTCAGATCAAGAAATGCGAATGACTGAATTACAGGCCATACAAAGGTAGCACCACCGTGAATACACTTTGCGCTTCTGTTCGTTCCGTCTTTGTTTTTGCCTATGTTACCGTAAATGACCATTACCTTGTCAGAGGGGCAGCGCTTATAATGAGCGAAGAACCAAATGACGATCATCAAAAGTACAAGTGCGACAACACATGCAATAATAATAGGACCCATAATTTTTCCTCCTGTGAAAATAAAAATGTATAATAAATTTAATTTTATTCCTTAGTAATTCTTGTAGTTGTCCTTTTTTTCTTTAAGATATACGATCTCCTGCTTCGGAGCATCCTTCAACCACATTCTTTCCTCAAGCTCGGCTCGCTGTATCTTGTAGATAAATAAAGCGTACGAGCCTGATATTATCAGGTTGTGTAATATTCCGCCGATTATCCCGCCGAAAATTCCGATAAAGAACATGCTAGCCGAATATAATCTGTCAACCAAGCTCGGATACAGATAATCCCACCCATATATGGTATAGAATACCGAATAAGGTAATATAGCGATCATTCCTCCGATAAACAACGGAAGAGCCTTGCGCTTTACAGCCTCGGTATAGTATGCACGTTCATCAAAATCGTCTGCACGCGACGCTTCTATAAGCCTCGTTTTTCTTCCGACGTTCTTCTTTTCGTAATTGAAAAGCAGAAGTATCGCAATCGCGATCATTGCTGCGGAAAAGGTAAGTAGTGCGTTGTGCTTCGGCCCCTTATCGGCATATTCATCCATCATGATATGCCCCACAGTTGCAGCATATGCCGCAAAACCGACTACGTAAAAGCAAAGATGTAAAAGTGACGCCTTTAAGGAGTCTAATATCAGATCACTCGTTCTGTATTTTTTCAATAGCACCACTTACTTTCTTTTTACTATAAGAGTATCCTTTCCGCTGATGCCGACTACGAGCACCTCGCTATAGGAAGGAATATCCTCTTCGTCATCCGTAACTGCCTCAAGCTCGTGAGTAGAATCCTGGAAGGTCACCGTAACCTTTCCCTTTCCCGATCTTTGTGCCGGAATCGGAATGTACGCAGCCCCTGACGATCCGACCGCATTTCGAATATCGTAATTTCCGCTCGACTGAAGCCTGAACAGCTCTCTGATCAAAAATGCCATAACTACCATTATTGCAAGTCCCGAAATAATACCAACTCCGATAGCAATTATACTTGACACCTCGCGGCGTACAAGCTCAAGTCCGACCCATCCAAATACGGCAAGGAATGCAATAACGCCTCTAAAAGTCAGGATCTTAAGTCCCGGTTCATGCGGCGTATCGACGTCAACTGCATCAATATCAGTCCCACCGGGAACGTCATCTCCGAATATTCCGCTTCCCGAAACGTCATCAGGGATATCATCGGGAACGTCATCGGCAACATCGGCACCGGCATCGGCATCAGCACCGTCTGAGCCAATACCTATAAACATCATTATGGTTTGAACGATAAGTATCAAAGTGGAAGGTATTGCGATCAGAGCAAATACCTTGCCTAATATATCAAGTGCGTCCCACCATGCCTGCATAAATTCTGCCTCCTATCAATTATACGAAAATACAAGTCAATCAAGCTCACACATGAGAAGCTCCGCCTGTTTTCTCAGCTCAGACGAAAAGTATGACTTTGTCATAATAACGAGCACCTTGCATAAACGTGCCCGTGTGCCCGGCGTCGGTTCAACGTAATCCTCACAAACGTGCTTGGCGGCATTTTGAATTGCTTGCAGATCTCCATAACCGCCAAGTAACAGCAAAAGCGATACGAACTTATGGTAAAGCTCCGAATCTGTTATCGTGTCATCTGCCCTGTTATCAAGCTGACCGTTAATATACGAGAGAAGCTTCTCTATCGTATCGAGCTGCAAGGACTGCTTCAGCATGTTTATGATAACAAGCCTTGAAAATTGATCTACGTCATACATCCTGCCCTTAGGACTTGACACGTACCTTCTTTTGACCCAATTCTGTACGGTATGAGCTTCAAGTCCCGTCATATTACAAACCTGTGAAAGCATAAGTCCTCCGCAGGAGAAAATATTGTCAAATATTTTCCTGCTTTCTCCTTCGACAAGCTTTCCGGTTTCTATCGTCGTACCAGGCAATAGCTTCACACTCCCTGCACCTCCTCCGTTTATGATCCTGTGATCATATTATACCACACGGTCGCGTGACCGTCAATAGGGTTCATGCAACTTCAACGTTTTGAACATATTGTTAAGAGCCTTTTTGTTGTTTTTTTACAAATAACATGATCGTTCGTGGTGTATTTTATCAAGATAGTTCTTATACTCTGCAAACTCGCGGTCATCAGGGAGGGTTTGAAGCACGTAAGCGACTCTTCCCTTTAACGAAAGAACGTATTGCTCTTTATCAGATATACTGATTTTCGCCAAGTGTCCGTCCGGTCCGTATTTTTTTATATAATACATCTCTTGACGTATCTTCTTTTTGTAGTCGTTTGTTAAATTGATCTTTTCATTAACCGTGATCCCCGTGACTGTTTGGCGTTTCGTTTCGGGAATTATTGCGGTTTTACGTTTTTTTAAATAAAGTCCGAGTTTGCCAAGCTCTTTTCTTACGAAGCTTATTATTTCTCTCTCGTCAAAATCGCCCGAAAAAGTCATATCATCGCAATATCTCGTATACGATACACTCTTCTCCCGGCAAAACGCCCCGACGGTCTCGTCAAAGTCATACATAATAATATTAGATATTGAAGGTGACGTAGGTGCACCTTGCGGAAGCGACTCTTTATAATAGCAAAGCATCGTTAAAAGAATTCGGATGGGATCCGAATACTTCTCTTTATAGAAAACTATGTCCTTGACACTTGAATACAAAATGTTATCGAAGAAGCCATCAATATCAAGCTTCAAAATCTTCTTTTTTCCTACGTGCGGTCGCGCATTTTTTTGTATAGTACTTCCCTGCTTATATGCTTTTGCGTACCTCGAGATCGGATATTGAACCAGTATATTATCGGCTATCGATTTTTGTACACGCTTTAAGATAAGATCAGGCACGGAGAGCTTTCGTTTACTTCCGTCACTCTTCGGAATGAACACGCTACGATAGTGCCGATCAAGATCGTTGCTCAATCCGTACAATGTTCTCGCAGAAAAGCCCAAATCTTGTTCAACAGAAGCAAGCTCTCTGTAAACGATCATAAAACTCTCCTTTCCTAATTTTATATCCTAGAAGAATTGAACTTGCACCGATCATTACCGATGCAAGTTCACCTCCTCGGTTATAGAACAACACTAATTTGTATGGCGAAACGCGCAGGTGTATTATAGCAAGGCGAAGGTTACGAAGCCTTGCCTCTACTACAGCGAGCATTTCGGCTGAACGGAGCAAGGCCGTTTCGCAAAAGTTTCCGAACCGCTCTTGCGCGGAGGAAAACTTTTGCAGGACTTGCGCAGAGAATGAGTGCAATAAGAGTGAAAAGATGACGAGTCACCACACCTTTCGATGATCGAAATACAGTGTTGTTCTATAGTTCTATTGTAAAAATCAAACCCAAACAAGATTTGATCGTACAAATCAGAAGCTTTTTTTACGCTCTGATACTGCAACAGCCCTGAACGAAGTTGGGCTGCAGCCGAGGCTTTCCTCAAATTTTCGACTGAAATGCTGTATCGTTTTAAAGCCGCACCTTGAAGCAATATCCTTGATCGGCAGATTGGTAAATGCAAGAAACTTCTTAGCTACGACGATCCTATGATACCATACGTACTCGATCGGGGTCTTATTCAATTCATTTTTAAATAACTGTGTCAATGAGGAATGACTTAACAATGCTACCTTTGATACGTCATCAAGAGTAATCGATTCTCGAAAATTGTTTTCTATATAGATAACAGCTTTTTTCAGATGAGGATCATAGATCTTATTAGCATTTTCCGTATTGTCATTATGTCCGATCAGTCCGTAAGTCCTCTCTAAAAGGAGCATCATTTCTATAAAGTATGATCTGCTTCGGCAGGACCAATACCAATCATGCTGATCCTTCAATTCATTATCTAACATTGAGAACAATCGCCTTATATTTTCCAAATACGCATCGAATATAGGAAAGACGTATCTGCTCGTATCGGTAAAAGGTCTTAACAGAAAAAAATCATGTATAAGAGCAAGTTCATGATAATTACCGCTACGTAATCTCGAAAACGTCATATTAACGTTTAAAAAGGTCGGATTGAAATACACGGTATCACATTTCAGACCGCATTTTCTTATCAACCTCGGAGAAACAGATTCATCAAAGCACACAAAGCAAGGTGCCATTGCTTCAAAGGATAGATCTCCGACTTTAAAACGGGCTGTTCCTTCATACATTATTATTAAGACGTAACATACGTCTTTAACGTCCAAGTCTCTTAAGCTATCGTTTTTTACACACTGTATAGGTACGATCTTTCCGGGATTATAGCTACATCCAATAGTTTGCGGATTCATCTTATCCCCTTCCGGTATAATATTTAACAAGTATATTGTAACATACAAGTTCATCGTTATCAATAGCGATATTATAAAACAATAATTCCGGATAACACAGCTTTATTTTGAGATAAATTTCTAATATTAAAGGTTTGACCTTGACCCGTCCAAAATTGCACAGAGTATGCTTGTGATGCCGTTTTATATGTCCAAAGATAAAAAAGAGGCTGTCGAAAATACGGCAGCCTCCGATTAATATTCAATTTATTTTCAAAGCTTTTTTTAGTTTCTTATAAGCAACGAACGTAATGAGCGAGCAAAGGACCCCCTTTGCAAAGGTAAACGGCACGTTAAACACAAGGATGGACATTTCTATATTGCTTATGCTCGGAAGAATGGCCTGACACATACCAAGTATCGCTTCCTTAGGCATAATATTATAGTAGAAAGGATACATGATGTAAAGATTGGTAAAGAAGCATATCTCAGCCATGACGAACGCGCCTATGAGCATTCCCAGGATAGCACCTTTTTTCGTTCTGTGATGCTTATATATCATCCCGGCTGTAAAGCAGAATATAGCACCGAGCAGAAAATTAGAAAGTTCTCCAACTCCGCCCGTATGAGTGATAGTAAGATGCAGAACGTTTTTCAAAAGGCAAACGACGACACCGCTGACGGGACCGTATATAAAAGACATCAAAAGAGCCGGAAGCTCGGAGATATCGACCTTCAAAAAAGAAGGTACGAACGGAACCGAAAACTCAATAAACATGAGCAAGAATCCTATAGCGGAAAACAGCGAGATATGAACGAGATATTTTATTCTATTATTGGATTTTGTTTGCATAGTTTTTTCCTCCATTATATCGGGAGGGGATGTAAATAGTGCATACTTTGTGAGATCAAAGAATACAAAAAAGTCCCTCTGATCCCGAGGAACTCTGTAAATATGTATTATTTACCTTTTCTCATCCGGACTTTACCGTCGGCGCAGGAATCTCACCTGCTCGGCGCAATTATGCGTTCGCGGGCTCGTGCAAAGCACTTACCGCCGGTATGGAATTACACCATTCCCCAAAGATAATATTATGTTTTTAATACAAGTTTATGAAAAACGGGCGGCTCTTGTCGAGCCGCCCGTCTGACATAACTAAATTATAACAGAGTAAACTCCGTTAAAACTTACGCCTCGATCTCAGCAACGACGCCGGAACCAACGGTTCTACCACCCTCACGGATAGCGAAACGAAGTCCCTTCTCGATTGCGATAGGAGTGATAAGCTCAACCTTCATGTCAACGTTGTCTCCGGGGCGGCACATATCTACGCCCTCAGGAAGGTTGATGAAGTCGGAGGCCAAGCGGTCTTAGGAAGACAA